>JBEDFG010000006.1:0-43585 GCA_041175285.1 Bacteroidota bacterium
TCTCTACATTTTTGACGCGAGGTATCGCGTCTTTACATTTTATTTATATCCCCAACCGCGCATGACAGCTATATCTTCCTTCATGCAATCCAAAGGTTTTAACCCTTGGTAGGATTCTTGCTCAATAATAAAGTGCTTTGTACCACCTTCTTTATCACCTAATTTAACCAATGCCTGAACATCAATCTGTCCAGAACCTTTTCCTAAAATGGTCGATTCAAATTTCTCATGACCTGCAGCTGAAGGAACCTCGTCTTTCACGTGCATCGAAACAAAACGACCTGGGAATTTTTTCATTACTTCAGCAGGAACTCCACCTCCGTTAATCATATTACCTATATCTAATTGTTGGGCCACGAGTTTAGGATCCGTATTGTTCAACATGATATCGTATAACAATTCTCCCTCCAACTTCTCTGAAAATTCAAAATCATGGTTGTGATATCCGAAACGCATACCCGATTTTTGGCATAATTCACCCGACTTATTAAAGATATCCATGTATTTCAATAGTAGATTTTTATCCTTACGAATACCCATATCAATCGACGGACTAATCACGAGTTCTTGACCCATTACAGCCGCATCTTCCACGGTATATTTCCACAAATCTGTGAAGTCATTTTTGGCATCATCCCAATGTGCCTTACCCATCACCGTGTGACCAGATGGCATTTTCATGCCTAAATCGTCCAGGCGTTTTTTGAATTCTTTGGCTTCCCAACCGTAAAACTTGCGGTTAATGTAATTGGCATGTTCTACATATTTATAGCCCATTTCTGCCAAAGCCGTTAAGGTCCCTTGTGGATCCTTGCGCATATCATCACGCACGGAATACAATTGGATACCCACTAATTTCTTATATTTTGCTGCGGCTAAACTTTGCAATACTGGAGAAGCAAAGGCCATTGCACCTAGCCCAAAGGCCGAATTGCGCAAAAAGGAACGTCTTGATGAATTCATATTTTAATAGGTTTATTTAGTTCTCCAAGCTACTAATTCTATTTCTATTTTACAAAATTCCCGTAACTTCGAACGATGATGCAACCACTCGCAGAACGAATGCGCCCAACCACGTTGGATGATTACATTGGCCAAGAAAAGGTCATTGGAGCGCAGGCGCCCCTTCGAAAAGCAATTGACGCAGGCCATCTACCCTCATGTATTTTATGGGGACCTCCCGGGGTAGGTAAAACAACACTCGCCACGTTACTAGCCAGTGCCCTAAAACGCACCATTTATACCCTTTCTGCCGTTTCATCAGGTGTCAAAGAGGTTCGCGAAACACTCGAATTAGCGAAAAAAAATCGCATGTTTGAGGCCCAATCACCCATACTTTTTATTGATGAAATTCATCGTTTTTCGAAGTCCCAACAAGATTCTTTGTTGAACGCGGTCGAAAAAGGAATCGTCACACTCGTGGGTGCAACCACAGAAAACCCATCATTTGAGGTTATTTCAGCCCTTTTGTCTCGTTGCCAAGTTTATGTCTTGGAAGCACTGAACGAGGTGCATTTACGTCAGCTCATCGACAAGGCGATCAGCACGGATAAATTATTTGCCAATAAAACAATTACGCTGACCGAGACCGATGCCCTTTTTCATTTCTCAGGTGGAGATGGCCGGAAGCTCCTAAATCTGTTTGAATTACTCATAACTACCGAAGGAGGCAATACCCTTGACGTCACTAATGCGCTCGTAACCGAGCGATTACAGAAAAATTTGGCGCAATACGACAAGGACGGCGAACAACATTACGATATCATTTCCGCCTTTATCAAATCGATTCGTGGATCCGACCCCGATGCGGCCGTATATTGGTTGGCCCGGATGCTTGCTGGCGGCGAATCTTTAGAGTTTATTGGTAGACGCTTACTGATCCTTGCCTCGGAGGACATTGGCTTAGCCAATCCAAACGCGCTTTTATTAGCCCAATCCTGCTTTGATTCGATTCGTGTAATCGGCAATCCAGAATCCCGAATTATTTTATCCCAAACGGTGATTTATTTGGCAACGTCTCCAAAAAGCAATTCAGCCTACCAGGCGATCAATAAAGCGATGGCTTATGTGGAGCAGACCGGCGACTTACCTGTTCCGTTGCATTTACGTAATGCACCGACGAGACTCATGAAAGATTTAAATTATGGGGCAGATTATAAATATCCGCATGATTTCCCAGGAAATTGGGTAGAGCAAAATTACTTTCCGGAAGTACCTACCCGTCCTGTATTTTACACCCCGTCTGAACAAGACAAAATTAATCGTGGCACTCCATCAAAATAAGCGCCCCGCTTTGGTACGAAATTTTCACAATTCCATCCTGCTTCGTTTCATTACTCGAACTCGTCTGAGTTCCCAGTTTTAAAACCGGATGATTTAATTCATAAACAAGTCCCGACGATTTGACTTCCAGGGCTTCCCCATAGGGAATCAATGAAATGGGGGTTTGCGCTGGATACCATTTCTCATAGGTAGGCGGCAACAAATAGGAAGTTGAATAATCATCAAAGTAGACAATCTTCAATTGCCTCCCATAGCGTACCATCGAGTGGAAATTATTCAAGGTATGATCCATACGCTTTCCAGAGGCCCAAACTACATTAACTGCGGGATAGCCTTCGGCCAACAAATATTCAAATGCCTTCTCTAGATCTGTTAAATCTTGATCTGGCGTATGTACTTTTTTCAAGGGGTAATCGCTAAAATCTGTTGAAGAAATGTGGTCAAAATCTCCCAACCATACATCCACTTTAATCCCCAATGAAATCACGCGTTCCAATGCTCCATCTAACACCAAGACCGTAGGAGACCATTCCAATAATTGATCTAAAATCTCCATCGAACACGCCTCCCCATTCGCAATGATCAGCGCAGGTTCTTGTTTGTCGCGAATGATGTGATGTGAAGACATTAGGCTTTGAAATCGGATTTACCACCTGATTTGGAGATCAATTTAGTTTCCTTAATCACGATTCCCTTGGATACGGATTTACACATGTCGTATACGGTTAAGGCAGCGACGGAGGCACCGACTAGCGCTTCCATTTCGACGCCGGTTTTAGCTTCCAGCCGACAAATACACGTGATGATAATTTGATCCACGAGCACTTCTGTTTCAAATTTACAGGAATCTAAACCGAGCGGATGACATAAAGGAATTAAATCAGATGTCTTTTTAGCAGCCATTGTTCCGGCAATTACAGCCGTTTGAAGAATGCTACCTTTTTTATTTTGCCAACCAGCCGCTTTGAAATGTTGGACAATCTCCGCGCCTAAAAACACGATCGATTGGGCTTTTGCTTCACGAACCGTTTCATTTTTGGCACTGACATCCACCATTCCTGGGGTGCCATCAGATTGCAGGTGTGAAAAATCAGTTGACATATACATTTCAAATTTAGCACACGAAAATACGGGAGATTTGGCAATTTTTAGCGAAATTTATCAAATACGTAAACCAACAAACATGATCAGCCCTCCTTTTGAAAAACATCACCATTCCATTCCGGACTGAAAAATTACCCTTAGCGAAAACATTGGGCATGAACTTAGCTGAAAAAATTGTAGCGGATCGTGATTTTCCTCCGTTTGATCGCGTCATGATGGACGGGATCGCCGTAAAAGACATCACAGCACCTACTTGGAAAATTGAAGGAATTCTATTCGCAGGAGAACAAGTAAAAGCGATTAAAAAAATAGATGGTGCGCTCGAAATCATGACAGGCGCAACCGCTCCTAAAGGAACAGAAGCCATTATTAAAATTGAAGATCTCAGCATCGAGAAAAAAATAGCTACCTACATTGGCAAAACGCCCTTAACGAAAGGTCAATTTATCCATACCCAAGGGATGGACGCCAAAGAAGGCACTATTTTGGTCAAAAAACGCACCAAAATTGGACCCATTGAAATTGCTATCGCAGCGACCGTAGGAAAAGCACATATCGAAGTGGAATCAAAACCACATGTTCATATTTTTTCCACTGGAGATGAAATTGTAGGTCTTCACGAAACACCAGCGGCTCATCAAATTCGTAGTTCGAATGTCATGATGATCAAGTCGGTTTTATTATCCAAAGGCTTTAAGGCAAATTCAAGTCATTTACCAGATTCGGTGGAGAAAATAAAAGCCAACATCGAAAAGGTATTAGAATCCAATGACATCATTTTGCTATCGGGTGGCATTTCGGCAGGCAAAAAAGACTTCATTCCTGAGGTTTTAACGGAAGCTGGATTCGAAACGGTCTTTCATAAGATTTCTCAAAAACCAGGAAAACCTATGCTGGTAGCTACTCGCCCAGATGGCAAAGTAGTCTTCGCATTTCCTGGAAATCCAATCTCGACTTTAACTTGTTTCTGGGTCTATTTCTTACCATGGGTATCAGGCGACTTTCCTGAATATGCGGAGAAAGAGATTAAGTTTTTACCTAAGCCATCAGCTGAATTAGACCAATGGATCCCTGTAGAAAATGGGGAAACATTAGCTCACAATGGGTCAGGCGATTTGATCAATTGGTCAAAAGCAGACGGATTAGTTTGGCAAAAAGCAGGACAAAAAGACACCAAATTGCCTTTTATTCCACTAAAATAAACGTGTATGGAACTGAAGCTTCATCAATTCAACTTACCGCTTAAACACACATTTACGATCACGCATGAATCACGTGACGTTCAACCTACCCTGATTGTAGAGTTGAGTTGGCATGGGAAAAGCGGTTTCGGAGAAGCAACAGAAACACCTTATTATGGCATCACCATGGAAAAAATGGTGGCGCAATTGGAAAGCATTCGGCATTTATTACCTACTGACATCCTTCCACATCCGACGGATTTCTGGAAGATGTTATCCAAAACTTTATTAGATGACCATCCCTTTGCCTTGTGCGCATTGGACGTTGCCTATTGGGATTTGTGGGGTAAAACACACAACAAATCCTTACACGAAATTTGGGAGTTAGATACATCAAAAAATCCGATTACAGATTATACCATCGGCATCGATACCGTTGACAAAATGGTTTCGAAAATGCGCGAAATGCCCTTTCCATTGTACAAAATCAAGTTGGGCACGAACGAAGATTTAGAAATTGTAGAAGCTTTGCGACAAGAAACGGACGCCGTATTTCGCGTAGATGCTAATACGGCTTGGTCGCCGGAACAAACGATTTATTTTGCCCCCGAATTGAAAAAATTAGGCGTGGAATTTATTGAGCAGCCGTTAAAGGCCGACAACTGGGAGGGCATGAAAAAGGTCTTCAAAGAATCTGCCTTGCCGATCATCGCGGATGAATCCTGCATATTGGAAGAAGATGTCGCGAAATGTGCTGGTTACTTTCATGGGGTTAATATTAAATTGATGAAATGTGGTGGTCTTACTCCTGCATTGCGTATGATCCAACAAGCCAAAAGTCTGGGATTAAAAGTCATGGTAGGTTGCATGACAGAATCAACGATCGGATGTTCAGCCATTGCGCAATTATTACCCTTGTTGGATTACGTCGACATGGACGGTTGTCTCCTCGTGGATGACCAAATTTCCAAAGGAATCACCATCGATTATGGCCATGTTAACTACGCCAAAGCGTACGGAACGGGTGCCGAATTAATTCGAAAATAATGTCCTACCAAATTCACCAAAATAATATCCCGGAGCGCCTCGTTTCATTCGAGGGCAAAGAATACCGTTGGCTTGGGGGAACGAATTACCTGAACATAGGCACTCATCCCCTATTTCAAGAAAAATTAAAAGCGGGGATTCAGCTATTTAGTCAAAACTGGGGGAGTTCCCGGCTGAATAATTACCGCATGGATGTCTGGGAAAATTTGGAAAATGTATTGGCCAAACGTTTTCAAGTAGAAGCGGCAGCCTTATGTAGTTCAGGTTTAATAGCGGGCCAAATTGTCCTACAATATATTTCGCAGAAACATCCAGAAGCAAGTATTTCACTAGCTCCTAAAACTCATCCTGCACTGTGGCGCCATCCGCACAAACCTTCATCGGGGGCCTTTTCGGAATGGAAATCAGACACCGCCATCTTATGCATGGATGGCATTGGAGCACCTTGGGTGGAAGAATTTCTTACTGGGTTTGAACAGAACTTATCATCGGATCAGACCTTGATTGTGGACGAATCACATCGTTTAGGTATTGTATCCACACACATCAATACCCCTGCTGATTTGGTTCAAACGAGCTCGATGTCGAAGGCATTTGGCATACCTGCAGGAATCATTTTAGGAAAAAAATCGACGATCGAAGAGATCAAAAAAGATCCTTTTTGGGTAGGTGGGTCTCCGGCAAATCCGGCCTATGTATACGCCTGCTTACATGCGCAGGAAGCGTATGATGAGCGAATCATGCAATCTCAAGAACTTGCTAAATCATTTAGTCAGCATGTCTTACCAGTAAATGCCGTTACCAATTATCCAGCCTTCAGTTCCGCAGATCCGAAGATCTTTGAGCACTTAAAATCCCATGGATTTTTATGCAATCAATTTGCCTATCCTGACCCGACGGCAGCACCAATTTGCAAAGCTATATTGCCTGCATGCTTAAATTTGGAGGATATGGAAGACCTAATCCAAACCCTAACCAACTATGAAAAAATATAAACTAATCCTCTTTTTAGGACTAATTTCTACATCGATGATACATGCCCAAGAAAATGTCATTGAGCAATTATTAAAAGCCCACCCGTCATATTTCAAACATGTAACGGACAACCCTTCGAAGTATCGTTTGCAAATTTTGTATACGCAAATCGACCGAGATGCCGTGAATCAAGCGCAATTCACAACGCATGCCTATCGGGTAGATTCAAAAGAATATTTTTACCCGGCGAGTACGGTGAAATTGGCAGCCAGCGTATTAGCATTAGAGAAAATAAACAAACTAAAAATCGACAAAGCGACGACGTTTCAAACACTGAAAAATCGGCCTACGCAGTTGGAAATCTTATCCGACAGCTCCGCTGCCAATGGCAAACCGAGCATCGAACATTACATTAAAAAGATTTTATTGGTTTCAGATAATGAAGCCTACAATCGCTTGTATGAGTTTTTAGGCCAAAAAGATTTCAATAAAACGATGGCCTCCAAAGGATTTGAGGGCGTTCGATTTACCCATCGCTTACAGACTTCGATTCCACTCCTAGAAAATCAATATACCAATCCGGTACAATTTGTGAATGATCAGGGTGAAATTATTTGGCAACAGAAGGAACAGTTTAATGCCAAAAAAATCGAAGCACCCAACCCATTGAATTTAATACTTGGGAAGGGTGTGATGAATGATTCAGGCCGAATTAGCCCACATCCAGTCTATTTTGGATTCAAAAATGCCTATCCACTACAGGCCCAACATGATTTTATGAAACGTCTGATGTTCCCCACTTCGTTTGAAAAAAGAGATCGTTTTAAACTAACTGATGAGGATTACAGATTTGTATATCGATACATGTCGGAATACCCCACGGAGTCCAAAAACCCATCATATTCAGCCGACAGTACCATCGGACCTGCCTATTGCAAATTTTTATATTATGGTGGAGACAGAAAAGCTCAAATGAATCCCGATGTCCGTATTTTCAATAAAGTGGGCGATGCCTATGGCTTCCTATTGGATAATGCCTATTTCGTTGATTACAAGAATAAGGTCGAATTCATGGTCACAGCTACCATTTATTGCAATGAAGATGAAATTTTCAATGATGACATTTACGATTACGATACCATTGGCTTTCCCTTTTTCAAACATTTAGGTGAGATCATTTACCAACATGAATTAAGTCGGCCTAAAAAAAATCTTCCCAACCTAGACTACTTGAAATTTACCTATGCGGATTAAAATCATACTTTTTGTTTTGTTTGCCTACTACGCTAGTGCCCAAAAAACCATTGGAATTATCCATGTTTCCGTTGGCAATGTTCGTTCAGAAGCCCGAGAAAGTGCAGAAATGAGTACGCAAGTTTTAATGGGAACGCGGGTACAAATATGGGAGAAGGCCCCTACCAAAGCTTGGTATCGCATACAGGGTCCGGATGGGTATCAGGGATGGATTGAGGGTGGATCATTGACCCGGATGGATTCGACGGAATATAAGGTCTATCTTCAAAAAGGCACTGAAATCATGGTACAGGTGCCCTCGAGTCGGGTGTATCAACAACCTACTACTAAATCAGAAATTGTGAGTGAGTTGGTCCAGTTCAATCGCCTCATGTCGATTCAAAAGAAAATTGGTTTTTGGGAAGTTCGTCTAGCGGATGGAACACAGGGATACGTTCCGTTAAAAGAGGCGGAGACGGTACAAAAATGGAAAGCGGCTAATACGGCGCCAACAGAAAATCGAATGATGCTTGCGGCGCACCAACTGATGGGGATACCTTATTTATGGGGAGGCACATCGATCAAAGGAATGGATTGCAGCGGATTTACCAAGATGGTTTTTCTTTCAAATGGTTGGGTAATTCCACGGGATGCAAGCCAACAAGCGCGTGAGGGTGTCATGGTAGACAGCCTCCGTCATTGGGAAAATCTTCAACCGGGTGATTTATTGTTTTTTGGCGAAAAAAGAGCTGATGGAACGTATAAAGTAGTTCACGTAGGCATGTGGGAAGGACAATTGGCTTTCATTCATGCAGCTGACCGCACCAGGCGTGCGAGTGTCGATCCACAATCGAAGGATTTTGATGCCTACAATTTAAATCGCTATTTATTCACGAAACGAATTAATTCGGTCGGAAAAGAAGTCCGACAGGTCGACTAGGCTTTCGCTTTTTTATTGGAGTACAATAACACACCAATCCCAAATAATACGGCTGGAATGGACAAAATTTGACCCATGTTAAGTGTCAAATTATTCTCGAATGAACTTTGATTTTCTTTCAGAAACTCGTAGAAAAAACGAAGCGTAAATAGAACAATCATGAAATATCCAGTCATTAACCCTTCTTGGGTATCTTTTTTCTTCTTGGACCAAAACCACAAGAGTAGGGCAAAAATCAATAGGCAAGATAAAGCCTCGTATAATTGAGAAGGATGGCGAGCTAAAACTAAGCTTGGGTCACCGGACAAATTAAATTCGGTATCCTTCAAAAACTTGAAGCCCCAAGGTAGGTTGGTCGGCTTCCCAATAATCTCTGAATTCATCAAATTCCCCATCCGAATACAGAAACCAGCAAACGCGACGGCAGGTGTGATGCGATCTGTGATGTACAGATATGATTGACCTGGGTTTTTTCTCGCGTATAGGTAAAAAGCCGTAAACAAACCGATTCCAGCACCATGCGAAGCTAGACCAGAAAAAGGAGGCGTAATCATCTGAATAAAAAAGCGAACGGGATCAGCTTGCAACAAGGGGAATTCATAGAAAAAATAATGTCCTGCGCGCGCACCTACAATAGTTGCAACCATGGTGTACATGAGCAATTGATCTGCCTGATCGGTAGATTTACCTTCCCGCTTAAACATGTAGCTAACGATTTGGAATCCGGCTAAAAAGGCAGATGCAAAAAACAAACCATACCAGCGCACTGGGAAACCAAATAAATCGATTATGGTCGGATCTGGACTCCAGGAAATAGATGCAATCAGCATGAACGTATGGTTTAGACGTTCAAAATTAATGGAAATATTAAGATTTAACGAGCTACTTTTTTAACAATTACCTGAATTGTCTTTTTAATTACTTTGGCTGGGTATAAGCGGGCTGGAAAACCTAATGCCATAACAGATTGACTTACTAAGAAAAAAGTAGCGAATAAGATGATTAGTTTAACTTTCATAGCTGATGATGATTTCTTGATGCAAATCTATAAAACATTATAGTACTTTGCAATACAAGGTACTATAAGATTCATATTTTTTTTTAAAATTCGAAAGCCAAAATG
Organism: Bacteroidota bacterium; assembly: GCA_041175285.1. Classification (GTDB taxonomy): domain Bacteria; phylum Bacteroidota; class Bacteroidia; order Cytophagales; family Spirosomataceae; genus Aquirufa. The sequence goes on from JBEDFG010000006.1 coordinate 9,887, forward strand.
TCTCACGTTGCCCAAGGGTTGCATGGAGCTTATCTGATAAAGACTTGCGGATACAAGCCTTTTCCATTTAATTTGAGGATATGCAAGAAATTGAGCCATCCTATCAGTGGGAATCCCTTTACAATGCGGCGCATGACAAGAAATCGCCATTTTATGGCCGTTCTTATTCTCAAACAGAATATGAAAATGATATCTATGGGTATTTCATTCATCCACTTTGGGACGAAATAGATTCTGAGACCTTATATTGTAAAATTCTATTTACAGACTATAAAAATCAATTCAGCATTATCGAATTATTTGGCGAATGGAACGATACCTTGCATAATGACATCATGCTTTTTAAGCGCCAAGTCATCGATCATTTATTAGCTGCCGGGATCAAACACTTCATTTTACTGGGTGAGAATGTATTCAATTTTCATGGCAGCTTTGAAGATGACTATTACGCAGAGTGGTTTGAGGAGGTGGAGGATGGTTGGATTGCGGCTTTACAATTCGCGCCATTTATTGAAGAGGAATGGAAAAAATACCATGTGGATTACTACATAAATTTTGGAGGAAACTTAAACGTTCCACAATGGCGAACACTGAAACCGGAAGTCCTTTTTGCCGGGATTCAGCACATTTTATCTCGCCGGCTAAATTAATTTACCCGAGCAGGATAATATTTCACAAATCAAAACCTAACTTAGCTTTTCAAGCTTTAAATGACCTATGAAAAAATTAACCTTACTCCTATTGCTAGCTGTGTCCTTCGGCTCTTTAGCAAAAAAACCAGATTCCCGTTATTACGAACTACGAATTTACTATTGCCACCCAGGCCGTTTAGATGCGTTAATCAGTCGATTTACCAACCACACCACAAAAATTTTCGAACGTCACAACATGACGAATGTGGGTTATTGGATTCCAAATAACAACACTGAAAACGCTTTATATTACATTCTTTCTTACCCAAGTCAAGCAGATCGTGATTCGTCATGGAAGCAATTTGGACGTGATCCCGAGTGGAAAGAAGTAGCTAAGAAATCAGAAGAATCAGGGAAAATTGTTGCCAAAGTGACCAGTATTTTCATGCAAGCCACTGATTTTAGCCCCAAAATCAAACCTTCTAAAGGAGCAGAAGATCGGACATTTGAAATGCGCACGTATACAGCGATGCCAGACAAATTACCTAATGTTCTAGCGCGTTTCCGTAATCACACAACGAAATTGTTCAAGAAACACGGTATGGAAAATATCGCATACTTCACAACGATCCCTAAAGATGGTTCTCCGAGTAAATTGTTGTATTTCCTAGCTCATAAAAGTCCAGAAGCTGGAAAAGCTAGCTTTGATGCATTCCGTCTAGATCCTAAATGGATTGCTGTTAAAGAAGCATCTGAGAAGGATGGCAAAATCGTAGAAAAGACAGAATCTATCTACATGAGCCCGACTAATTTCTCAACTATACGATAATATCCTATCTTTGCGCGTGGAATCAACGTCCACGCGCAATCTATGGAATGGATAAAAAAAGGTAATATTTTCAACGCTTGCCACGCACAAGTACCCATTGTAGACACGCATCACGATGGATTTTGGCGCGTTTATTATTCCAAAAGAGAAAATCGAGGACCTAGCAAGCCCTACTATTTTGATGTAGAAGCTGGGAATCCAACCAATATACTTCGTCAATGCGACGGACCTATTCTAGAGCCCGGTGCACGCGGAAGTTTCGATTGGGCTGGCGTGATGCCTACCGAAATTTTCCAGGTAGGTGACTTAAAATACCTTTACTACATCGGTTGGGCGAATCGAATCGATGTCCCTTATCATAACAATTTAGGGTTAGCCATAAGCAAAGACCAAGGCCAAACCTGGGAAAAATTCTCGACAGGTCCTGTTTTTGCCACTTCCCACCGGGAACCTGGTTATGTGGGCACCATCTCCATCATTCAAAAAGACAATCTCTTTTTCGGATATTATCTATCCTGTCGCCAATGGGAAGAATTAAACGGACGCATCGAACCCATCTACGATATTAAGATAGCCACATCCGAAAATCTAATTGATTGGACTCCCTTAAATAAAACCGCCGTCGGCCTTGAAGAAGGTGAAGGAGGTATCTCAAAAGCATCTGTATTAGCTTTAAATGGCCAATATTACCTTTGGTATGCCATCCGAAAATCAACGAATTACCGAGAGGATCCGGCCAACTCCTACCGCATCAAATGTGCGATTAGCTCCGATTTACTTGAATGGACTAAAATAGAAAACACCGGACTGGACATTACGCCTGAAAGTAATTGGGAGAATATTATGGTCGAATACCCGCATGTGTTTACTGAAAAACAAACCACCTATATGTTTTACAACGGAAATGGGTTTGGTGAAACAGGCATTGGCTTCGCAGAACTATCCTAATCGCATGAATTACAGCTATTTAGACAAAGATTTATTTGGCAATCCTGCTTTAGCACAGGATCCTAAATTAAGTATTTGCCTAATTACTTATAAACATGCCGACTACATTCGAACTTGCTTGGACAATATCTTAAGTCAAGAAATCAATTTTAGTTATGAAATAATTTTAGGCGAAGATCATTCACCTGACGAAACAGCAACCATAATTGCTGAATATGCAAGTTTGCATCCTGATAAGATCAAAGCATTTATTCGTGCTGAAAATGTCGGAGGCAAAGCCAATTTCCTGCATTGTTTTTTACAGTGTCGTGGAGAATATGTCATCTTCATTGAAGGGGATGATTATTGGACAGATAACACCAAATTGCAGCAACAAGTTGATTTTCTTGACGCACAACCTCAGGCATCAGCCTGTTTTCACAATGCAGAAATTTTGTATGAGGATGCAAGTGGAAGATCAAACGAATTCATCAATGGGCCAGATCAAGCCGTTTGGACCGAAACGGCCGATTTACTAAGTGAAAAAGAAGCATGGTTTATGGCTACTGCCAGCGTCATGATGCGTCGCAAATATGTGGCAACATTACCCGAATGGTTTGTGGAATGCAAAAGTGGCGACATTCCTATGTATGTAATTCTTGCCGAAAAAGGCCCAATTGGCTATATTCCTACGTGCATGTCTGTGTACCGTAAAAATCTGGGTGGACAGAGTTTTACAGATAATACAAAATCGAAATCGTTCATCGAAAATCGAATTTTTATGTATTCAAAATTAAATGAATACACCCAATTCAAATACAATCAATCCATACGAAAGATCTTCTCCGATTACCAGCTACTACTCATTAAATGTCATGAAAACGACGGTCGATTCCTCCGTCAATTAGTTCATCTGCTAAGGGCATTTATGCTTCGAGGAGATTATCGATGGGTCACCTTTAAACAATTGGTTCGAGACTATTGGACAACGGAGAAGTCGGCATTAGCCTATCTAAATTTCCGCAGTAAACTGAACCGATTAATCGGTAAATAAGTAGCGCATTCCCCCATTTGGATTTTTGCCTAAAAAAAGGCAATTTTATCCCAAAGCACTTTGCTTAAACCTATTATTTATGAAACGAAATTTTACGCGACAGCTGATCGCGGTATCATGTTTAGGCATGCTTGGAATAAGTGCATTTCAAGTAAATCAAGCTCCTAAGCCAAGCACCTCCCTTTCCGATTCTCTGAGTGATTTTCACAAAAGCCTAATCGTTCATCCGGACGTTCAAATCACGACATTTGCTACGGAGCCGATGTTGAAGAATCCCACCAACATGGACATAGATTCGAAGGGACGAATTTGGATTACAGAAGCATATAATTACAGACCCGCCATTAGTGGAAATCCAACGAACCCGAAGGGCGATCGGATTTTAATCTTAACAGATACAAATGGGGATGGCGTCGCAGATTCACAGCAAATTTTCTACCAATCACCCGAACTAAATGCACCTCTAGGCATCGCTGTACTCGATTCCATGGTCATCGTATCTCAGAGCCCCTACATGTGGAAAATGTTTGACGACAACCGGGATGGCAAAGCAGATCGAAAAGAAATTCTTTTTCAAGGCATCGGTGGCGAACAACATGATCACGGTGCGCACGCATTTACATTTGGCCCAGATGGAAAATTATATTTCAATTTTGGTAACGAAGGCAAACAATTATTGGATGCCAAAGGAAACCCCGTATTAGACCAAGATGGCGATCCCATAGGACCTAAAAAATATAAACAAGGCATGGTATTTCGTTGTAACCTCGATGGTTCGCAAGTGGAATGCCTAGGCCATAATTTCAGAAATAACTTTGAAGTGGCTGTCGATTCATATGGCGCTTTGTGGCAGTCTGATAATGATGATGATGGCAATAAAGGCGTACGAATTAACGCCGTATTCGAACACGGAAACTATGGCTATACGGATGAGATGACTGGCGCAGGCTGGTCGGCAAACCGGACAAATATCGAATCCGAAATTCCGTTGAGACACTGGCATTTAAACGATCCAGGATCGATGCCAAATTTATTGCAAACTGGATCTGGCTCGCCAACGGGCATGCTGATTTATGAAGGAAATTTATTGCCTTCCGTCTTTCAAGGCCAAATGATTCATGCAGATGCGGGACCCAATGTGGTTCGTTCATACCCAGTTAAACCTAAAGGTGCCGGCTATGAAGCCAGCATCGTTAATTTAATCGACGGTTCAAAAGATCAATGGTTCCGTCCTGCAGATGTAACGGTTGCGCCGGATGGTTCGATTTTCGTGGCTGACTGGTATGATCCGGGCGTTGGAGGACACCAAGCAGGCGACCAAACAAAGGGGCGTATTTATCGCATTGCTCCCAAAGGGCATGCGTATCGAGTTCCTTCACTTGATTTAACTACCCCGGCTGGAGCACTTGCGGCTTTGAATAATCCTAACCTAGCAACGCGCTATTTAGGCTATCAAAAATTAAAGCAATTGGGCTTAGCAGGACTTGAAACAGCCTATGCGACCGAACAAAATCCGCGCCTAAAAGCAAGAGCTTTGTGGATGTTAATCCAAGGACCTCAGGGTGCTAGCTATATTGAAAAAGCAGTTCAAGATGCAAACCCAGATTTTCGCATGCTGGGCATTCGCGCCATGAAACGTTTACCTTTTGCCAGTTGGGTTGCACATGCCAAAAAACTCCAAAATGACACGAATCCACAAGTAAGACGCGAATTAGCCATTGCGCTTCGTCACATAGCTTCTCCTGAAGCGAATGCCATTTGGACCGCGTTAGCTTTGCAATATGAATCTGGAGACCGCTGGTATTTGGAAGCTTTAGGTATTGGAGCGGATGGAAATTGGGACCAACTATTAGAAGCGTATATTTCAGCAAACCAATTGAATCGTGATGTTATCTGGAGAGCACGAACTTCAAAATCGGTGCCCTACTTAATCTCCTATGTACGTGAATCGAAGCCATTGGTGGATAAATTACGATATTTCAGAGCGTTTGATTTTGTGCCTGGAAATGAAAAATCGGCGCAATTGATGCAAATAATTCATGAGTCTATGCAAAAAGAACCCGCGTTAGCGATGGTTGCTTTACGTCATATTTCAGCTGAATATATCCAACAAAATCCGACAGCACGCAAAACAGTCATCAGCATGCTTGGGAAGGTAGAAGGAAATGAATATTTAGAATTGATTGAGAAATACAATTTATCTGAAATGGCACCTAGCCTACTAAATGATTTATTGAAAGGCAAAAACAGTCGATCGACAGCCAAAGCTATCTATTCATTAAATAGCGGTGCACTGATTCAACGTAAATTCATGACGGGTACAGACGCTCAAAAAAGAGCTATCATCGAAGGGATTCGTTGGCAAGGCAACAACGAAAGTCTAAACCTGCTTTCGGCCGTAGTTATGGATGCCAAATACCATGCATTGGTTCGAAAAGATGCCGCTCGTGGCCTAGGTAATTCCTATCCAAATGGAGAGGATTTAGTTTTGAAGATGTTGAAAAATAAAGAAATCCCAACGGATTTGATTCCATCGGTGGTAGAATCGGTGAGTAAGGCATGGCGCAAGGGAGTTCGTATCGAAGCGAATACATTCCTAACGGGTGCGAATGCGCAAGCGAAAGTTAAACATCCTCCATTAAATGATTTGTTATCCATGAAAGGCGTGGCGTTAACAGGTAAAAAGGTGTTTGTCGATCAGTGTTCGATGTGTCATCAAGTGAACAATGAAGGCATTGATTTTGGACCTAAACTTTCTGAGATTGGTTCAAAATTATCGCGAGAGGGTATGTATATGTCCGTACTTCATCCCAATGCCGGGATCGGTTTTGGTTATGAAACCTTTGAGATTATAACCAAGAAGGGAGATAGCTACCAGGGCATTATCGTTTCACGTAATGAAACAGATATATTAATGCGATTACCGGGAGGTGTATCGCAAAGTTTTAAAACATCCGCATTAAAATCCGTAAAGCAATTACCGAACTCCATGATGCCGGAAGGACTTGCAGATGGAATGTCAACTCAAGAATTAGTTGACGTAATGGAATACTTAAGCACTTTAAAGAAAAAATAAGATGGATCGCAGAACATTTTCACAATTAGTAGGTGCGGGACTATTTACCGCAGGTATTAATGCAACAGCACAAGGTAAATCGGCAGGACAAGCGCCATTTAATTTAAAGTATGCCCCTCATTTTGGGATGTTTCAACAACATGCCGGGAAGGATGAAATTGACCAATTAAAATTCATGTATGACATGGGGTTCCGTGCTTTAGAAGACAATGAAATGATGGGTCGGCCAGTCGAAACGCAGGTGAAGATTGGGGAAACATTAGCTCGCTTAGGCATGGATATGGGTGTATTTGTCATCAAATTTGATGGATTTTTTGACAAATCACATATGACGACGGGTGATAAAGCGTGGACGGATTTATTTCTACAAGCTTGTTACAAATCGGTCGAAACAGCGAAACGTGTAAATGCCAAATGGGCTACCGTTGTTCCTGGAAATTTCAGTCGGCAATTACCCATGGGTATCCAAACTGGAAACGTGATCGAAGCCTTAAAAAGAGGTGCCGAAATCTTAGAACCGCATAAATTAACTATGGTATTGGAACCATTAAGTGATAATCCAGATTTGTTTTTGCGTTTTTCAGATCAGACTTACAGCATTTGCAAAGCGGTGGCAAGTCCATCTTGTAAAATCTTGTTTGACATTTACCACATGCAACGCAACGAAGGCAATTTGATCAATAACATGGATCGTTGCTGGGAAGAAATCGCCTACATCCAAATAGGTGACAACCCAGGCCGTAAAGAACCAGGAACAGGTGAGGTGAATTACCAAAACATTTTCAAACATTTGAAAAAGAAGGGATATCAAGGGGTTTTGGGTATGGAACATGGAAATTTCCATCCGGGAAAAGATGGCGAATTGAAATTAATTGAGGCATACCGAAAGGCAGATCTTGTGTAAATCAATATTTATTTAGATATTAGCCTAATTATTTAATAGACTCCAATGGAAGCAGCATTCAAAGCCATCAATGACCAAACACGCAGGGAAATTTTGCAATTGCTTGTTGATGGCCCACGCAACGCAGGTGAAATTGCTAAGCAGTTTCAAATGACAAAGCCTAGCATTTCGCATCATTTAGATTTATTGAAGCAGGCTTCGTTGATATTAGCTGAGAAAAAAGGCCAATTCATTCTCTACTCATTAAATAAGGAAGGATTTACTCAACTACATCAATGGTTTCAAGGTTTTGCGACCCATTTTGAATTCCCAAAACCAAAGATCAGATTATAAAATAAAAACGGTATTTTTGCCCAAAATATAGATACGTATGTGCGCTCAATTGGCTCAATCATTTTCATTTATCGCTTCCGAAACACCTGCTGACTTTATTGGCCTAGGTGTTATTCAATTACCTACCCGTAATTTCTTTCAGTCGATCAGTGATTTTTTTGCTGAAAAATCTGGCAAACAACGTATTTCATTTATGGCTGTGGGGGCACATGAAATCAAGAAAATTCATACCCAAGGATCGAACATTATTCAATCAACCAGTATTCCTAAAAACTTAATTGAATCTATTTCAATTCGGGAGGACAAAACATCCGATGGGCTGGTTGCCATCTCACACATCGACATCGTCGAATGCATTTCAGTAGACAAAAAAGGTCATAAAAAACTCAAGTCGCACTATTTTAAATTAATGCCAGCCTTATTGGGAGAAAACACCTCGCCTATTCAAAATGTGGCAGAGATTACTGCGGCTTACGCGACCAAAAAGGCCATCATAGAAACGTTAACTGCTTGGTCTACGGCAATAGAAGCCTAATTATTCCATCGCTTTTTGAACATCTAAATCCAGTAAATCTTTTGATTTATAGGCCACGATGGAAACCAATACCAGCGTGGCGCAAGCTCCTAGAATCACCGAAGGCACAGTTCCAAAAAACTTAGCCGCAACACCCGATTCAAACGCACCCATTTCATTCGACGTACTCACAAACACCCCATTGACAGATGACACGCGCCCGCGCATTTCATCTGGCGTAAATACACGCAAAACGGTCTGGCGAATCACCACACTAATCGAGTCAAATGCCCCTGTAAAGAATAAAGCAACGACCGAAATCCAGAAATTAGTTGAGAAACCAAAAATAAATGTGGCGATTCCAAAACCTGCGATGGCCAACAATAAATTGCGCCAGGCATGTTTCAAGGGAGGAAAATAGAGCATCAAGAGCATCGTCAACACAGCGCCAACGGATGGAGCTGCTCGAAGTACACCTAAACCTTCAGCGCCCACCTGCAAAATATCCTCCGCATACACAGGTAAAATAGCAATGACGCCACCAAACAAGACCGAAAACAGATCCAGCGAAATCGCATATAAAATGATTTTGGTCTTAAACACATACGTAATCCCTTCGCGCAAACTAAGCCAAATCGAATCGTGCTGGACGTTTTTGGGAGGTATAGGCCGACTATCTATTAAAAATAAACAGGCCATAACAATCAATAAAAAGACAATTACCGTAATTAACGATCCGGCTAAACCGGCATACGCATATAAAAAACCCGCCGCTCCAGGACCTAAAATGGATCCTAATTGCCAAAAGGAACTATTCCAAGTCGCCGCATTTGCAAAGACTTCTTTAGGTACTAAAAATGGATTTAATGAGGAAGCTGCTGGACTAAAAAATCCTTTAGCCAAACCGATCAAAAAGATGACGAAATAAATGACATAAATATGAAAATTCGCATCCTGCGAATCCAACTGCAACGCCGAATAAAGCAATAAACATGACCCAAGAATGATCACCAGCAATGAGTTTTGCATGATTTTTTTCTTGTCACGATTATCGGCAAAATGCCCCCCAAACAACACAAGTGATATATACGGCACCGCCTCAGCTAGACCAATCAAACCCAAAGCCAGCGGATTGTGCGTCAAATGATAAATTTCATAGGCTAAAATCACCTCCTGCATCAACAGCGCAATTGTAAAAAACGTATTTCCCGTCACATATGCCCTAAATTCGGGAAAACGCAAGGCCTGATAGGCATCCTTATTTTTAAAATAGCTCATAGATGAAATATAATATGGGACTTAAAAAGGCAAGTTCTCCAAGCCAACGACGCTGTAAATTGGGACTAAAATAATAAATCCAAACATGAATGCCTTGTATAATCGCAAAGCATGTGGTAATCAAGCCCGAAAATTGCCACAAAATAGATCCTAAAAGAGCCATCATAGGCCATTGCAGCCAATAAAAAATAAGCCCAAATATGGCTTTACCCTCCAGCCAGGTAAATAGGGAAAGATTCATGCAAGCCAACAAAAATACCTCGGCAAATAAAAGCCAACTGAATTGACCCGTGGCAAAGCTTGGCAAAAATAAACCACAAGCATACAGAATGGAAGTGAAAAATTCCTTAGGCAACCAAATCCGATCCCAAAATTTCAACGCGAATCCATAGACTAGCAATACATACACTTAGATAAATGCCTAAACGTATTAATTCAACAGAAACATAGGTCAACGAATAAGCTAATAGTAACAGCAGAAAGGCAATAAATGCTCTTAAGTATTTCTGAAATCGATGATGAAATACATGAATATCATCAGCTGGTTGGCCAATTAAATTATCCAATTGTCGATCGGTCAAATAATAAATCCAGACCGACAAACCTAAAACCACATGATCCGAAAATGATTGTTGGCCACCTACAAGCACCTTCCAAAGCATCGCCTGCATAGCCAAAGCACCGAAAACAACATCCAAACTAATGATATGAATTGCTCTAAAGAAGCGCATTCTTTCTTTTTTCGACTTGAATTTGATCTCCTACTGCCAATTTTCCATGAACGATCGGAACGGCTTGTTGGCCGAAATAAACCTTATTCTCCACCTTCCGAAATGTGCTCAACGCAGCAAGCATCGATTTATCCACCTCTCCCGTAGAAGGTTCGACATTGATGAGCTGGCATCGCGCACACGGTTTCGCGCCGAATAAACGAACAGATCCCATGGAAAATTCCGACCACGAATCCTCATCAAAAGCCTCAATCCCCGAAATAATGACATTTGCCCGAAAGCGCATCCAATCAAACGAAGTACCTAGGCGCATTTCCACGGCCTGATAAGAAGCTTCAGAAGCCAATAAAATGGGAAGCGAATCAGCAAATGAACTTTGCTGAGATCCTTGGGTTTGGTATTTGTACGCAATAGCACGAGGTGCCTCCGATTGAATCTGAACCAGTCGAACTGACTCCATTAACAACGCTGAAAACCAGGCGGAAATACCGTCAGCAACTTCACGAACGTGAATTTCATCAATCATCCCATAAAGATACATCCACCCAATCGCCCAATACTGGATTTATGGGTAAAACACAATGATTTTGAGTGATTTGATCCAAAATCAGAAAATCTTCCCCATATAATTTCAACGCAAATCGCGTCAAATCTGGTCGCGTACGCTGCGTGATGAATTGACCCGTGTCGGACACCAACATGAACCGTCGGTCCCCCACTAATCCCAGGGCATCTACTGCAACTTCTTGTAGGGCAACAGGTCCGAGTGATTTAATCGGAAAAATGATGAGCTGGGATATATATGGCAAAGACATCTTGCAAATTAGCAATTTCAAAAATAAAATCACTATCACGACTTGTAGGCTAGTTCCTTCGAAATCTGAATCAAAAGTGCTATGTTTGTTCTTTGCCTCTTAACATTAACCTATGAAACCAGTTGGCTTACCCCTCACCCTCCTATTCGCTTTATCCTTAGGCACGTTTTCTGTACAAGCACAAGAAACACTTCGTTTGGAAGATGCCATTCAGCAAGGATTAAAGAATCAATTCTCTATTCAAATTGCCAAAAAGCGCGAGAAAATTGCGGAGAATGAGAATACCTTAGGTAATGCAGGATTTCTGCCAACGATCACAGGAACGGCAACAAAAAACTACACCGTTTCAGGTTTAAATCAAGAATTTTTTGGGGGATTGCGTCCACCATTAGTTCAAAGTGGCGTACGTTCTAACTCAGGAAATGCGGGTGTAGCCATGGCTTGGACCTTATATGATGGTAAAGGGATGTTCATTTTGAGGGATCGATTTGGCGAATTACAGCAATTGGGTGCAAAGCAAACAGAAACATCCATTGAGAATCTGATCGCCTTAATAAGCACAACCTATTATGATATTATCCGTCAAGAATTACGGGTGAATAACTTTAAAAAAGGGCTAGAAATTTCAAATGACCGCCTTAAATTAGCGAAAGACCGTTACGAGGTAGGCCAAGGATCTAAAGTGGATTACTATTCTGCTCAAGTAGATTACAACGAAGATAAGGCGCTTTTACTTGCACAGGAGCAATCATTTTTGAATACTAAAATCAGTTTCAATTCGCTTTTAGTGCGTGCCATGCAAACGGAATTTAACGTACTGCCGGTCATTGATTTACTACCGAAATTATCTCTGAACGAATTACGCGATTTGGCCTTAAAACAAAATCCGACTTTGTTGGCAGCAATCGTCAATAAACGTATTTCTGACTTGGACATCAAGAATATCCAAAGTCTTCAAATGCCACAAATCGACTTGCTTGCTGGATATAATATGAATCAGGTAGAAAATGGTGCCGGTTTTGGTGTTCAAAAGGGAACGAGCAATGCCTTAAACTATGGTTTACGTGCGACCATCAATATCTTTGACGGATATAACCAAAAGCGCCGTGTGCAGACAGCTAAAATCAATGCTGAAATTGCCCAATTACAAATTGAAGATCTCAAAAACTCATTAAATGCATCTCTGGATCGCGCATTCGTGACGTATGAAAATGCCTTAAATTTGATCAATTTGGAATCTGAAAATTATACGATCGCTAAGCAAAATATTGAAATCGCATTTGACCGATTCAAAGTAGGAATTGCAACATCGTATGAACTTCGTGAGGTGCAGCGTAATGCTGTTGCTGCTGAAACGCGATTGATCGAAGCGAAATATGCGGCTAAATCAGCTGAAATTGAACTAATTCGTTTGAGCGGAGGAATTTTATAATCCCTGCTCCTCGTTTAGTTGTTGCTGGTACAAATCGTAATACAATTGCTTGCTTTTCATCAATTGAGCATGTGTACCTTCTTCCAATAACTTTCCGTCTTGCAAGACAAAAATGCGGTTAGCTAACTTCGCAGATGATACGCGATGCGAGATAATTAAGCTCGTCTTATCCTGCATAATATGGCGCAAATGCTCCAAAATTTGATGTTCGGTATGCGTATCCACCGCCGAAAGGCAATCATCTAAAATCAATATGGATGGTTTTTTAGCCAAGGCCCGTGCCAATGAAACACGTTGTTTTTGACCACCCGAAAGTGTCACGCCACGTTCACCCAATAAGGTTTCATATTGGTCCGGAAATTCCATGATGTTATCATGAACATCTGCATAGTGAGCTGCCTGATGCATTTCCTCCTCTGTCAAATCATCTTGCCCAAAACGAATATTCTCCGCGATGGAAGTTGAAAATAAGAAAACATCTTGAGGAACAAATCCCAGATGCTTACGAACATGCTGGATATCCCAATCCTTTAGCGAAATTCCATCTAACAAAATCTCTCCTGCCGACGGGTCATAAAAACGAGCCATTAATAACGCAATCGTACTTTTACCCGAACCTGTCGTTCCCAATAAGGCCACGGCTTCACCCGGCATGATCTCCAAATTCAAATCATGTAAAACGGCTCTATCGGCCCCAGGATATGTAAAATGCACGTTTTTGAACGTCCACCTCCCCTGAATTGCTTGTACGATTTGTTTGCCAGCAACAAGCTCTGACTGGATGTTCAAGAATTCATTGATCCGCTTTTGAGACGCGGCGGCACGCTGGATTTGGGAGCTGGTCCAACCGAGAGCGGTTACGGGCCAGGTCAACATAAACACATACATGATAAACTCGGTAATGTTACCGATGGTCATGCGACCAGCCATGACTTCTTTGGAACCCACGTATACGACAAGTAGGGTAGAAAAACCAACTAGCAATGATATGAGTGGGGTAAATAAGGAATCAATGCGAACTAAATCCAACGATTTGCGACGGTAATTAGCTGAAGCATCAGCGAATGATTCCACCGATTGTTTCTCGCGAACAAAAGACTTCAATACCCGAATACCAGAAAAAGCTTCTTGTGCAAAAGTCGAAATAGATGACAATCCAGATTGAATCTCTTCAGACTTACGAATGATTAACGAATTGACATAATAAATACTGAAGGAGAGAATGGGAAGTGGTAGCAATACATACCACATGAGCGTAGGACTCACATGCCACATGTAATAAATAACCAATGCAAAGACGGTAATCAAATTCAGCCCATACATCATGCTTGGACCCACGTACATCCGAACTTTACTCACATCTTCCGAAATACGCGCCATCAAATCACCGGTATTTTGTTGGCGATAAAACGAAAGTGGCAACGTCTGATAATGCGCATAGATCTCTTGTTTCATTTCATATTCGATGTGACGAGACATGACGATGAGCGTTTGTCGAACCAAAAACAAAAACACGCCTTTGATGAAGGCCATCAAAACGATTAAAAAACCATAATAAAATAACGTGCTAGCGAAAACCTCATAAAAGGCTGATTGTAAACTAAAACCTTTGAAAAGAAAGTAAATATCAATGGTTTCAGTTACCAGGTCGAGCGCAAAACGAACGAGTTGGGCAGGCACAACACCGAAAAAATTAGATCCAAACGTAAAGATGATACCCAGAAAGAGTAACCATTTATACCGCCAAAAAAAAGTATTGAGATGACCTAAAGCGCCCATGAAAATATTAATCAAACAAAGATAGCCCCTTTTTCAAATTAAAATAGTTAATTTTGTGTTTTCAAAAACAGAACGCTCTTTAATTTCGGATGGTAAACAGAAGATTACTTCGTGTCAAAGCATTTCAACAAATGTATGCTTACTGGACACAGGAACGTGCCCAATATCAATTGGCATTTGATGGCTTAACCGCTATTTTCCAACCTGACTTATCACTTATGATTGCCAAGGAAGACCAAACGCCGCGTTTGGAAGGCCTTCGTAAATTAGCCGAAATCCAATTAACTGAATTTTTTCAAGGAGTACCCACAGAGGAAACCATACCATCTGAAGCACTAGAAGCTGCGAAATCAGTACACCGCATCTACCAAAATAATGTAGCCAAAATTGCGAAGGACCTAAAAAAGGAAATGGTTTCAGAGGTAGAGTCCATCTTCAAACAATACTTAAAAATCCTTTATTACATCCAATCGCTTCCGATGATTGGACAATGGGATGAGCAGCGTCGTTTATTGGAAAACCCGATCAAAACGTCATTAATTGGCAAAAATAAAGTATTAGCTATCATGCCGAAATGGCGTGATTTGCAACAAGCATTCGCCGATTATAACATAGGCTGGTCGGAAGATGAGGAAAACATGTTAAAGAAAGTCTTCATCGAAGGCATCTTGCCTGACGAAGCCTTCATCAATTATTTACCAGAAGCTGGAAAAGATGTAACTGCAGATATCGAAATGATCAAATACATTTTGAAAAATTATCTGTTAAAACATCCGATGATGGCCGAATATTTCGAGGAAAAAGATTTAAATTGGCATTTAAATAAGGATGTAGTCAAAAGTTTAGCGACTAAAACATTCAAGGTCGAAGCGATCGAAGATTTGCAAATTCAACCCTTAGGTTTACAGTGGGACGATGATAAAAAATTCTTCGAAGAATTATTCGATTATTGCGTTAAAGAGGATCTTCAATTAACGCAATGGGTGAATGATCAAACGAAAAACTGGGACACGGAGCGTTTAGCCACCACCGATTTAATCATTTTAAAAATGGCGGTTGCAGAAATGATTCAATTCCCTAGCATCCCCGTTAAAGTTAGTATCAACGAATTCATTGAAGTAGCCAAAAACTACTCCACACCGAAATCAGGATCGTTTATCAATGGTATACTCGATGTGATTTCTGTTCGTTTGATCGGAGAAAAAATTATACAAAAATCAGGTCGAGGATTAATCGACATAGCAAGTAAATAATATGAGCAGATCATCAAAATCGTTTTGGGCATTCATCGTAGGTGCCGCTGCAGGAGCCGCTTTGGGTATTTTATATGCACCCGATAAAGGCGAAAACACCCGCGGAAAATTGTATTTCCAATTGAACAAATACCGTGACCAATTAAAGCAATTGATCAACGATATTGTTGATGGAAAAGAAATCCCAGAAACCTTTGCCAAATCAGAAGGCAAAAAAGTGGTTCAAGACACCAAGCTAAAAGCAGAAAAACTTTTAGAAGACGTGGAAAAAATGATGAGCCAAATCAAAGCAAAGTAATGCGGAAATTCGGTTTGATTTTGATGGCTATTTCCATGGTTGCTTGTGTCAACAAGCAAAAGGAGGCATTGAGCACATCTGAAAATACCATTCCGTTGGAATTACGTCCAAGCCCAGAAAAACAAGCCAAATTGGTCTTTGACCAGCCGCTCGTTTACCTGGGTCGGATCAAAGAAGGTGAACAAATTTCATATACCTACCATTTTAAGAACAAGGGAAATATGCCCTTGCAAATCTTATCGGTGAACGCATCATGCGGATGTACCACCCCAAAATGGAGTAAGGAATTAGTACAGCCTGGCAAAAAGGGATTCATCAAAGTAACCTTTGATTCGAAAGGAAAAGAAGGAAAATTACAGAAAACAATAACGGCGTATGCGAATACGTTACCGGCCGACAATCAAGTGGCATTTAAAATAGAAGTTTTACCTAATACCAAATAAACCAAACATGATCACCTTACAAGCAAACAATCCACAAATCATGCAAATCGTCCTTTTCGGAGGTATTTTTGTGGTATTTTATTTCTTCATGATTCGTCCCCAACAAAAAAAGGCGAAAGAAGCGAAGCAATTTATTGAAGAGTTGAAAACCGGTGATAAAGTCGTGACAATCGGCGGAGCACATGGTACTGTGATTACAATTCGTGAAAAAACGATCGTGGTGGAAGTAGATGCCAACAAAGGCGTTCGTATGGTTTTTGAAAAATCAGCGATCTCTAAAGATGCTTCTTCACGTTTAACAGAAGAATAATCAGATGTCTACAGGCCTGAAACCCTTTATTGGCATTACAGGCGGAATAGGATCCGGCAAATCGATGATTTGTCGGATTTTTTCTATTCTAGGGATTCCTGTCTTTGAAGCCGATCAAGTTGCTAAAACAATTTGCGATACAGATCCCGAAGTAAAAGCAGCGATTATAGAAGAATTTGGTGCGCAGGCATATTTAGCCGATGGCAGCTACAACCGCGAAGGCATCAAAAAAATATTACAAAAATACCCTCAGGACATCGAAGTGCTCAATCAAATCATTCATCCAGCGGTGCGCAAAGCAGCAGCAACTTGGCTTGAAACCGCAGCAGATGCCCCATTCTATTTATACGAATCCGCCCTGATTACCCCTAAAAATAAACCTGCTCATTTAGACCAGCTTATTGCTGTATCATGCCCGCTAGAAGAACGAATCAGTAACATTCAAAAAAGAAAACATATGAACTACATGCAAACCATGCAGATCATTGATCTTCAACCTAAACCTACAAGCTATATGAAAGGCGCCGAATTCATCATTGAAAACAGCCAAAAAACAAGCATTTGGCCACAAATTGAACAAATTTACAAAAGTCTGGGTGGCGTTATGCTCATGCTCTTAATCAGCTTAAGCAGCTTTGGACAAATCAAAACCATGACATTTAATATTCGTTTGGATACCGATTCAGATGGGCAAGACCAATGGAAATACCGTGCAAAACATTGTGCAGAATTAATCAAATACCATGAGGCTGATATCATCGGGATGCAAGAAGCATTTGTACATCAAATCAAGGATTTTGCGAAAGAACTACCCGGATACAAGTGGTTTGGAAAAGGGCGAGATGATGGCAAAGAGGAAGGTGAATTCTCTCCCCTATTTTACAATACTCAAAAATTCAAATTACTCAAAGAGAGCACTTTCTGGCTTTCCGATTCCTGTGAAAAAGTAGGTTTTGGTTGGGATGCGGCTTGCCGAAGAGTCATGACTTGGGGACAATTTCAAGAGATCAAATCGGGCAAAAAATTCTATGTTTTTAACACGCATTTTGACCATTTAGGGAAAGTAGCCCGACGGGAAAGCGCCAAGCTCGTACTTCGTAAAGTAACTGAAATCGCAGGGAAAACTCCAGCCATTATTACCGGTGATTTTAACGCGACTCCAGATGATGAACCGATTCAAATTCTGGTTGACCCATCAAATCCCAACAAACTTACGGATGCTGAAAAAATTAGCAAAAAGGGACACTATGGCCCATATAGCTCATTTAATGGATTCAAAAAAGAACAAGATGGACGTCACATTGACTACATATTTGTTAAAAATGGTGTGCGGGTAAACCAACATGCCACCCATTCAGAAACATGGGAAAACCACTACCCGACAGATCATTTCCCCGTTAGCGCGGTTGTGGAATTGCCTTAATGCATCTTTGGAAATTGATGCCGTAAAAGTTAACTTGCCGTATGGAAAATTTTATCGTTTCAGCCAGAAAATACAGACCCACCCAGTTCGACTCGGTGGTTGGCCAAAGCCACATTACTACCACCCTAAAAAATGCGATTAAGTCAAATCATTTGGCACAAGCATTTTTATTCTGTGGTCCCCGTGGTGTAGGAAAAACAACCTGCGCGCGTATTTTGGCAAAAACGATTAATTGTGAAAACATAGGAACCGACGGCGAGGCTTGTGGAACCTGTCCATCATGTACTTCATTCCAGGAAAACACCTCCTTAACCATACATGAATTAGATGCTGCGTCAAATAATTCGGTTGAAGATATCCGTAACCTCATTGATCAGGTTCGCTATCCTCCGCAACGTGGGCGCTACAAGATCTATATCATTGATGAGGTGCACATGTTGTCTTCCGCAGCATTTAACGCATTTCTAAAAACATTAGAGGAACCTCCTTCCTATGCTATCTTTATTTTAGCGACGACGGAGAAACATAAAATTTTGCCTACTATCCTATCTCGTTGTCAAATATTTGACTTTAATCGAATTCAATGGAAAGATATGGCGAGCCATTTGGCATCCATTGCTGCCAAAGAGAATATTCAAGCGGAACCAGCGGCGTTGGAATTAATTTCCATCAAAGCAGATGGCGGATTACGTGACGCGTTATCCATGTTCGACTTAAATGTCACTTTTTCAACCGACAATGCCTTACGTCATAAGGACGTATTGGAGAATTTGCACATTCTCGATAGCGATTATTATTTGCAAATTACGGACCACATGACGACTCAGAATCATGTAGGAGCCTTAGTTTTGCTGGATGAAATCATGCGAAAGGGATTTGATGGCCAGCAATTCATTTCTGGATTTATGGAGCATTTGCGGAATTTACTTTTCGCCAAAGACCCTCAAACACTCGCATTAATGGAGATCAGCGATGAATCTCGTGCGAAATTTAAGCAACAAGCAGAAAAGACAAGTACCTCGTTTCTATTGTCCGCCATGAACATTTGCTCTCAATGTGAGACCAATTACAAATCGGCCAAAAACCCTAGATTACACCTTGAACTTTGCCTACTGAAGATCAATTATTTGCCTTCGGTATTCCAACCTGCGACGGAGGGCGGTGGTGGAAAAAAGGCTGAGCCCCAGGCGAAAGCCGCTGGGGCCAAAACAACTGACCAAGCCCCTGCACCTACTGAAACGCCTAAAACACCTGTTTTTGATCCGACACCCCCTGTGGTAGTTGCGGTAAACGAAAAAACGGAGACACCTCCTGTGGAAACGCCGGTGCCTCAAGCTACTGCTCCCACACCAGTTGAGCCAACAAAGCCTAGCATGGGTTCTGGATTACGTTCCGCGAAAAAGGTCGTAGACACAAAAAGCAACGAGCCTAGCGCTGAGGATTTATCAGCCCTAACGAACGACCCTACTAAAAACCAAGTATTTACACTCGAAGCATTAATGAGTGTATGGAAACAGATCGCATCTGAATTCCAGGAAGCGAATTTGATCAATAAGTTTGTTATGATGAACCGTCCCATCGAACTTGTCGATACGGTCATACATATGAAAGTGGAGAATGAAGTACAAGTTCAACAGTTCAATGAAAATGTACGTCTGGAGGTATTGGGAAAAATACGTGAGCGACTTCAAAATTACAGCATCGACATTGCTCTAGATGTGACAGCTACGGAAAAGAGCGACAAGAAAATGTTGTATACACAATCAGATAAATACGAGTTCCTCGTTCAAAAACACCCTATTTTGGGCGAAATGAAGCAGAAACTAGGCCTAGATCACGAATATTAGCCTATCGGATTTGTCCAGTTCCTTTTAGTACCCATTTTTCGGTGACTAATTTTTCCAGTGCAAATGGTCCGCGAGCATGTAGTTTCTGAGTAGATATACCTATTTCAGCGCCTAAATCAAAAACGCCACCATCTGTAAATCGAGTTGAGGCATTCCAATAAACTGCTGCCGCATCCACAGATTGTAAATACAATTCAGCTTCTTCAGGATCTGAACTAACAATGGCTTCCGAATGCCGCGACGAATACGTATCAATGTGATTTAATGCTTCTGCAAGATCTTGAACGACTTTAACTGAACAAGCAAAATCGAGGAATTCCCGTCCAAAATCAGCTTCAACAGCATGCTCGAGCGAAGGATACGAAACAGCCTGCAAATGACCAAAGGCCAGCTCATCCGCAAAAATCTTCACGCGATATTCGGCCAGCGCAGGAGCCAATAATTTCAAAAATTTCTGAGCAATCGCTTGATGAACGACAACCGTATCCAATGAATTACAAACGGATGGTCGCGTTACTTTGGCATTAACAACTATCTGAACAGCCATCTCCAAATCAGCCGATTCCGCCACATACGTGTGGCAAACACCCGCGCCTGTTTCGATCGTTGGCACCAAAGATTCTTTCCGAACCCGTTGGATTAACGCATCTGAACCTCGTGGAATAATCACATCCACATAACTAACCGCGGTAAGCAATGTCGACACATGCGCACGATCCGTCGGCAATAGGCGTATGATATCCGTTGACAATCCTGCTTGCTCCAACGACGCATGAATCAAGGAAACAAGGATCGAATTCGTATGCCAGGCATCTGTTCCACCACGTAATACCGCCGCATTTCCTGACCGAATACATAAAGCTGCCACATCAATTGTCACGTTGGGGCGTGATTCGTAAATAACACCAACAACACCTAATGGGACTGATTTTTTCTGTAAATGTAGACCATTGGCTAAGATTTTATCAAGCAAGATCTGCCCTGACGGATTAGGCAATTTGGCCACATCGTGCAGGCTGGCAGCTAAATCTAAGATCCGTTGTTTCGTTAAAAGCAAACGATCGCGCATTGGGTTTTGAGGATCATAAGCCGCTAGATCCTTTCCATTTTCAATTAATATATCATCTACATGAGCTATAAGCCGAGCAGCTAGATCGGCAAGGATGGCCAACTTTACCTCGTCACTAGATAAGGCAAGCGGAGCGGCAGATTTGCGCGTAGAAGCTAATAAAGGGGTAATATCGGTTAATGATGTCGACATAATTACTTAAAAATCGTGACCCAAGGTCACATAGGTAGTTGGGGATTTGATTTCGTTTGTTTCCATGCCATAAGCATAATCAACCTTGACAAAGTAACCAAACAGATTGGCCCGTGCACCTAGCCCAAATCCAAAAAGAAATGGATTACGGAAATCGGTGACCGTCGCTTGAAATGGATTTGTTCCTCCACCTAAGACATTGGTATTAAATCCGTTTGTCCGACTGAAAGGATTTGCACCTGTCCAAGCAGAACCAATATCTGTGAACCCAACCAGTTGTAGTGAGTTCATGAAATTTGATTTATTTGATTCTAAATTAATCAAATGTTTGACGGGCATTCGTAATTCAAGATTGACCAATAAATGACTATTGCCTGCCAATTTATTCATCTTAAACCCTCGTAATGAAGTGGCAAAATCACTCATAAAAATATCACGATCGGCAGGGCCAGAAACACCTAAGGGATTTTCTTTATTTCGAACTTCTCGATCAATAAATAGCCAATTATCCATGCCACCCAACATTGTTTGACGGGCTGCAGCACCGAAGGCGTGTGAGGCAGAGATGCGTCCGGCCAACAAGAAACTATTGGTCAAACGAACATATTTACGCATGTCCAATCGAATTCGAGAGAAACTCTTCGATGTCCGAAGGGCTTGTTGGTGCTCCACCGTCGCCAAGATTCGCGAACCAATAGGCAAATTATCTTCCCAATGAACTGTGTTATCCAACGTATAATTGAGAGATGTTCCAGCATAAGTTGACAAATCTTCAGGCACAGACAAATTAAATTGGTCGATCGAACGGTTTGACGTAAACATACCTGACCAGGTAATTTTACTTGTCAAATTGATGGGATAAATACCACTCAAAGACGCCCGATTGTAGCGGATTTTATTTAGAAAAGCATCTGTTTCTTGTCCATAGACTTTACGATCCGCACGAAATACCCAATCCACCTTGTTAGGTAAATAGGAATACTCCGCCCACAAATCAGAATTCTTGAAACTGGCATTTAGAAATATACCAGTCTTGATTAAATGATTCTCCATCAAATCATTCATTTTCACCTCAAAAGCATATCCAATTCCGCGAATAGGATCGATCTTAAAATTACCCTCAGAGCCATTCACAACAAATGAATTTTGATAGGCGTAAGGACCCGTTAATTTGGCTGTTTCTTTGCGTGAGCGCAATAATTGCTGACGTTCTAACCTACTTCTTTTCGCTTTTTCTCGCGTATCTAGACTATCTCGTCTAGGTTCCACTGAAATATCCGAAAGCAATGAAGCTGAACTATCAGCCAGCATTGGGTACCATTGATAAGCGGGTAAATCTAAAATTGTTTGGGCTGAAACGCGCTGAATGCGCTCTTCCAACAAGTCTCGATCCTGATAATATATTTTATCACCTGACCAGTGAAAAGCTGACCAAGTTCCAGATCGAACCCGATTTTGCATTAGTTTTCCTTGACTTAGATCCAATGAAACAAGTTCCTCTCCACTAGGCTGTTCATGCAAAAAGTAAATTAACGAATCAGACTTCACTTGAAAGGAATGGATCTTCCCGGTATGTGTGAGCAATATGCGTGGATTACTCGGTTCCTCAGCACGCCATTGCATTAACACCGAAAGACCCTTGGTCTTTATCAATTTCTGTGTTGAGTCCACGTAATGATCTGTCAAATAAATTACGTCACCTTGCTTATTAAACCAATGTGCCTCGAGTTCATCCTGCGCATTTTGGGTGATTGGCGTGAATTTATTTCGTCTGAAATCATAAATACCAACATCCATTTGACCGTTTCGGAGTGCACGAACTAACATCCGCTGGCCACTTTCATGCATCTCAAAATCAGTAAATATCCAATCTTTCAGATCCGTTTTAGTCGTTAATTTCGCAGACATATTGACGATCGGCGCGTATTGATTTAGCCAGGACCTACCGTCTTTCGAATATAAGATGGCTAACGAATTTTTGGCAGACCAATGCATTCGAGGTGCTTGATTAATCGATCCACGCAATGGATCTTTTAATCCAGTCTGGAATAAAAAGAATCGTTTTTTTGTAGTCAGATTTTGAATCATAACGCGGTACAGACCCGCATCCTCCAGGGCATAAGCCATCCACTTTCCGTCCGGACTAATTCGAAATTCAGCAATGTGCTCGCTAGCCATTCGGTCGCGCGTAATTAGATTTTCTGCACCTGAAAAAGCATTCGAGTTCACGTCAAATTGCTTCGATTCGGATAAATAATAGTTAAACCAATCCTTTAAAAACCGAGAAATTGGGATGCGTAACGTACTTGCAATACTTGATTGGTCATTGCGAATAATACGCGTTAAATTTAAAATATTACCGATAGGCTGGATTCCCTGCGTTTTGGCAATGTAAGCCCAAATCGACTGACCAATCAGCTCGGCTTCTTTTCCTCGTGCCAAAGCCGGCTTCCGAACTTTATTCGCCGCCACTACTTGATACATATATTGATTCATCTCAGGGGAATCTCCATGCGCAACGTAAGCCACAATTCCAGCTGAAAACCATTCGGGAACTGTCAACAACAATGAACTCTGTAACGCGTCTTTGATACTACCCCCAAACAAAATATCATGTACATAAATACGGGCAAGCTCCTCAACTAATCGCTTATGTAAGTCGGCGATATTCGACTGAAAGGCAATCTCAATCTTAAACTTATCTTGATTTTCCTCCTGAGCTTCTTTGGCATTTTGAAAACTAATGCCACTATTCGACTCTACTAAATCTGCTGGAGAAGGGTATAAAAATATCTTAGCCTTTTGATAAGGAGTATAACCTAAAATACGCCCGATGCGCGGTAATTCGCTATCCAAAAATTGAATCGTAGAACGCGCTAGCGCCTCTTGTTTGCCGTAATAATAAACTTCAAAATTTTGATCGGTTATATAGGACCAACGAATACGCTTATGTTGAATACGCGTTTTATCCCAATCTCGCTGACTTGGATAAAAATCCTGCGCCTGCATTTCATGCATAGTAAGCAGACAGGCGCCAAACAAGAACAGATTTCGAAAAAACCGCATCCTCAAATGTAAGGATTTATAGTGAAAATAAATGCGCAAATCGACGAATTGACACCTCAAAAGGTAGTTCTTTTAAGCCTTGTATTTCATGCACAAAAGCAAGGGCGAAATAGGGCGTTAACGAAACCCCTTTGGAACCAAATCCATTGAAAATTCCGTAAGGTAAATGAGGATGCATTCCGATAAATGGTCGACGGTCCTGCGTGGCTGGCCGTACACCCACACGCGTTTCCACATAGGAATAAGAATCCACTCCCATTGAATTCAATTTTCCTAAAAGTTCCACTTGGGCGTCCGCTGTCTCTGAATTTGAAAACTCATCCCAGCGATAGGTTGCCCCTACTTTAAATTGATTCCCAGCTAATGGCAGAATGAAACCATTTTTACTTAAAATATAATCAGTCGATGGCTGTTCCGATTCAAAAAGCATCAATTCCCCTTTAGCGGGTAAAAAGGGCAATTTTGCCCACAGTGGATTTTGCTGACCATGAAAGCCCTCACAAAAAATCACCCGTTCAAACTTATCGGACTCCGAATATGCTCGTTCTTGAAATATCGCTAAATCTTGAAAATACGTACGCGAAACACGCACGAGTTCAGACACATCGACCCATCCCGCCTCTTTAACCCATACACCCTCATCCGTCCACACTAAATAATCATGGTCAATTTGAGACCTTCTATCTTCCAGCCAGGTACGCATTTCAGCATTGGCGAAGGGCCGAAATAAAGGCATTGGATGGAAAAAAGATGCTTGTAATGTTTCCTCGAGATTTTTGTAAAAATTCGGCAAGTAGCTGAACAGATCTTCTGCAAGCCATGTCTTTTCTAATTTTCGACCCGTGACCGGATTGTAAATTCCACCCGCAGCTTGAGAAGAATTAAAAAAGTCAGAAGGCGCATCCCAAATCTCAAAGGGAATCTGAGCCGCTAAAAAGTGATGTGCTAGGATGGTGCCGGCTAAACCTTGGCCAACGATCAAAAAGGGTTTATTTTTTTCCACCTTGAACCCGACGTACATGATCTAAAACAAAGTCGACCTGTTCATCCATGCTACGAAATGACGTATCTAAATCAATCGCATCGTCAGCTCGTTTCAGCGGACCTTCAGCCCGGTTTGAATCAATTTCATCTCGCATGCGCAAGTTTTCAACGATTTCCTCCAAAGGCAAATCTTCGCCTTTCTGCATAAGCTCGAGCTTACGGCGCTGGGCACGAATATTAGGCTGAGCTGTCATAAAAATTTTCAATTCTGCCTGTGGAAACACGACCGTACCGATGTCCCGGCCATCCATCACAATCCCTTTCTTCTCCCCCATTTTTTGTTGCTGAGCGACCATTGCATGACGAACCTCTGGAATCGCAGCTACTTGGCTCACGATCTCTGAAATAAACATTTTCCGAATCTCCTGCTCCACATTTTCACCATTCAAAATGGTATCAGAGGCTTGTCGGCCTACATTAAACTCAAACGTAATCTCAATATGTTTTAAGGCGTAAGCTACGGCTGCCGGATCCTTCACATCAACTTCATGCCGATGAAAATAAAGGGCAACCGCACGATACATAGCACCGGTATCGATAAATGCATAATGCAATTTGGCAGCTACACGTTTAGCAGTTGTACTTTTACCGCAAGAAGAAAAGCCATCTAAGGCTACGATGATTTTGGACATTAGTCGGCAATAAAGGATTGAATCGCGTCATAGCAAGCCTGAGGTGCTTCATAAACCCCTTGGTGACCTACTTCTGGCAAAATTACACATTTATGATGTGCTTTTATAGCTAAAATGCTTTCCGTACTTATGAGTGGATCGGCATCTCCATGGATAAATAAAAACGGTATGGATGTTTCGGACAAAAATGTGGTCAAATCTGCTCGGTCACGCATGGCTTGTGTCGCGGCGATGAGGCCCTCTGCCGACAAATTCTGGTAGCGCTCAATTAATTTATCCATCAAATCACGATTATTCTGCACAAAATGAGGAGCAAACAAATTAGCTACAAACGACTTTATAAAAACCGAAGCGCCATGTTTCTGTAAAAATTCAACGGTCCGATCTCGATTAATTCGCTTCTCTGCCGTATCTGGGAGAGCGGTGGAATGCAATAAAATAACCTTTTCAATTCGCTCCGGAAATAGGTTCGCCATTTCAAGGGCAATATATCCACCCATGGAATGGCCAACCAGCGTAAATTTTCCTTCTTGTGGTAATGAAAAAAGAATTTCTCTTGCGTAATCTGCGATCGATTTAGCAGAAGTCCAGTGCGCAAAAGAAGGAACGATTGGTGCTTGAGACCACGTAAATTCAGGCATAAAATCATCCCAAATACGTGCATCTTCCCCAAAACCATGCAAGAAAACGAGTTGGCCAGCCATGAACCTAAAACGTATGCAATAAACCGATAATGGTAAAAGCTAAGCCAATTAAAGCGGCGATTCCGCCAACGGTGCTAATGCCCACAATACTTAAAACAGCGCCTATACCTAGTAAAAATAAGCCAATTTTTAATTTGGAATCCATCCGTTGCACCTCATCGCGCACATCGGCTTTGATAACTTTGCGCGCTTGTTTGATTTCTTTCTTAAGCTGTGAAATTCGCTTCACATGTCTTACTTCTTGAACCGTCGGAACAGGAGGCGCCGTTACTTCGGGAGTTGCTACTTGCAAAGCACCCGTAGGCTGGTTTTCTGAAACAAATGAACTAGAGATGGCTAAAATAGCCAAAAGAATAAAGGCTTTCATAGTATTTAAGCGACAACTTTCATTTGATGAAAAACGGTACGTTCAAATTTCGATTTGGCATAGGCTAAATCGACTTTAAAATCCTTCAAATCAGTTTGAGATGGGATTTCAAACATGGCATCAGTCATGATGGCTTCCATGATGGACCGCAATCCGCGCGCACCTAATTTGTATTGCATCGCCTGCTCTACAATATATTGCAACGCATCTTTTGAGAAAGATAAAGACACATTTTCCATGTCAAAAAGCTTCTCATATTGCTTAACAAGTGCATTTCTAGGTTCCGTCAAGATAGAAAGAAGAGCCTTTGCATCCAACGGGTTCAAGAACGTTACGACAGGCAAACGACCTAATAGTTCTGGAATCAATCCGAACGATTTTAAATCTTGCGCAGAAACATACTTCATAATTTGATCCTTCTCAAACGATTCATGGAATGTATCGTCTCCAGAAAAACCGATTGGACGAGAATTCAATCGTTTGGCAATGTGGCGATCAATACCATCAAAAGCTCCACCGCAGATAAACAGAATATTTTCTGTATTCACGGCAATCATCTTTTGATCTGGATGTTTACGTCCACCTTGTGGTGGCACATTGACAATCGAACCTTCCAATAATTTCAATAAGGCTTGTTGGACCCCCTCGCCTGACACATCGCGTGTGATGGAAGGATTGTCCGACTTCCGAGCGATCTTATCAATCTCGTCAATAAACACAATGCCACATTCGGCTTTTTCTACATCGTAATTTGCTGCTTGCAAGAGACGTGTTAAAATTGTTTCCACATCTTCTCCTACATAACCCGCCTCCGTAATGACAGTCGCATCGGCAATACAAAAAGGTACTTGTAATTTCTGAGCTAGCGTTCGAGCCAAATAGGTCTTTCCTGTTCCGGTTTCACCTACCATCAAGATATTTGACTTCTCGATTTTCACATCATCTGCAGCAGGTGTCTGCATCAGACGTTTGTAATGGTTGTATACGGCTACCGACAAATGGCGTTTTGCTTCCTCTTGCCCGATCACGTATTCATCCAAATAAGCTTTCAAATCCTTGGGTTTCACCAATTCGAACTGTTGGTTCCCTGGTTTATGCGCCTTCGCAGCCGCCCCAATTTCGTCTTTGATTACTTCGTATCCTTGTTGTAAACAGGTATCACAGATGTGGCCATCGATTCCCGAAAGAAGAATGCCCACCTCATTTTTTGCCCGTCCACAAAAGGAACAACTTGCTTTCTTAGCCATCTTTATTTACACAGTACGCGTTAAAATCTCGTCAATTAAGCCATATTCCTTGGCCTCAGCTGCCTTCATCCAGTAGTCACGATCCGAGTCGCGCTCGATTTCCTCAAATGATTTACCCGAATGCTTAGCTAATATGTCGTACAATTCTTGACGAATTTTCACGATTTCACGAGCAGTGATTTCGATATCGCGAGATTGACCTTGTGCGCCACCTGACGGTTGGTGAATCATCACACGTGCATGCTCTAAAGCAGAACGTTTTCCAGCAGCTCCACCTGCCAATAAAACAGCACCCATTGATGCCGCTAAGGAAGTACAAACAGTCGCTACTTCAGGACGGATGTAATTCATGGTATCGTAAATACCTAAACCTGCGTAAACAGATCCGCCTGGGCTATTAATGTACATAACAATGTCTTTTTTGGCATCCGTAGATTCCATGAATAAC
The DNA here is from genome assembly GCA_041175285.1 of Bacteroidota bacterium. GTDB lineage: Bacteria > Bacteroidota > Bacteroidia > Cytophagales > Spirosomataceae > Aquirufa. The sequence goes on from JBEDFG010000006.1 coordinate 38,534, forward strand.
AATTGTGCGACGATGATATTGGCCATATAATCATCTACGGGTACGCCCATAAAAATGATACGGTCCATGATTAAACGAGAAAATACATCGATTTGAGCGAAACGCATGGGGCGCTCCTCAATGATGTATTGCGTCATATCATCAATTTGGTGCATCGGTCGGCTACCGATACTATTCATATATTGATCAACTGCCAAACCGTTTAAGCCACGGTGATGAACAGCATATTTACGAAACTCTTCGCCAGTCAATTCTTTTGGGTGCATATCTGGATAGTTTTAAAATCAAAATTAAAATATTTTCACGTGTAAAGCTAAACACAAAAAACGTTAATCTTGTTCACAGAAAACCCCGCAAAAAACGGGGTTCTCACTCTAATTTATAAATCGTTGAAATTACAGAGCAGCTGCAATTTCTTTGAATTTCTCCACATCGATTTTAAAAACCTTGTGCGGGATATTTTCAACGATCGCACTCGATACTTTATCCGAGAACGCTTGATTGTACAAGTTCATGAAGTTATCTCCTTTTGATTTATCGCTTAAGTATCCCATGGCGATTTTCTCAATCATTTCCTCGATTCCCGGTTGATCCGAAGATAAATAGCCACCAAACTGCTGACGTACCATATCTTTCGCTTTCTCAACTACCTCTGGATATTCAACTTTCACGTCAAATTTCGCAGCGATTTCGTTCTTGATTAAGTTCCAACGGATATCACGTTTCACATTATCAAAATCTTGATCAATTTGCTCCGGTGTAAATTTACCTTCATTGATACGAACTAACCAAGTACGCAAGAATTCCTCTGGAAGATCAATTTTAACGTTTTCGATCAACGCTTTTTCCGCATCGATACGTAGTAAATAATTCGCCTCACGTGCATAATTCTCAGAAACAATCTTCTCAACTTCCGCTAAGAATGTTTTTTCGTCTGTTGCTTTTCCTGGCCCTAAAACTTTGTCGAAAAATTCAACAGTCATTTCAGCTGGAACCTGACGCGTGATATCTTCTACTACATAAGAAACTTCACCTTTCAAATCAGCTACTTCTTCTTCTTTTTTTCCTGTTGCTAATGCCAACGATTTTGCGTCAACAAATACCTTATCGATCGCAAATGTTAGGGTATCTCCCTTCTTTGCACCAATGAATATTTTCTTTGATTTGTCTTGAATCGCATGCATCGGAATAGCTGATTTCTCAACCCAATCTCCTTGCGTAAATGTTCCAAACACTAAATCACGATCTTCCACTGCATCTGGATGCGTTTGATCGCCAAATTGCTTTTTCAAGTTTTCAACTGTTTCAGCAATTTCTTTTTTATCCGCCTTGATTTCGTAAGACTTAATTTCTTTCATTTTGGCTAAATCCACTTTGAAATCAGAGTGAAAACCTAAATCATAATGAAATGTAAATTCAGTGTCTTTTTCCCAATCAATCGAATCTGCTTCTTCTACAGCTGGAAGTGGCTCACCCACTAAATTCAATTTATTTTCTTTGATATAATCACTAACGGCGTGGCCTAATTCGTGATTAATTACATCCACTAATGCCGACTGACCATACAATTTTTTGATTAAAGTTGCAGGAACCATGCCTGGACGAAAACCTTTGATCGACGCTTTCTTGCGATAGTCTTTCAATTTAGCTTCAACTTTCTCTTTGTAATCAGCCTCAGTTACAACAACAGTCAAACGACCTTGTAAATCACTTGCTTTATTGAGTGAAATGTTCATATAGAATTGTTTAATTAATCAATTAAAAAAAGCCCTCAAAAACCTATCGGTGTTGAGGGCTTGCCTTGGTACGGGTGGAGGGACTCGAACCCCCATGCCTCGCGGCGCCAGATCCTAAGTCTGGTATGTCTACCAATTCCACCACACCCGCGTAATTTGGAGTGCAAAGGTAATCAGCAAAACTTATTATTCCAAAGGTGTTCAGCAAATAATCTACAGAATAAACATTTTATGTTATTTTTGGTTTTACAACTCAAAACCTATGTCAGTTCAACACGAAGAATCCCGGCCTAATTGGCGCACCTGGTACATCGCTTTAGGTGCATTCCTGTTGAGCATCATCTTATTTTTCATCGGATTTTCCGCATTTTTCAGCTAAGTCATGCACCTACTCGACTGGATAATATTGGTGTTGACTATTGGCGGAATCGTCGCATATGGCAGTTGGCGAGGCCAACAAACCAAACAGTCTTTACAAGGATTTTTATTGGCCGATCGGGAATTGCCTTGGTACCATGTGTTACTTTCGGTCATGGCGACCCAAGCTTCAGCCATCACCTTTTTATCGGCTCCTGGCCAGGCCTACACGGATGGCATGCGCTTTGTTCAGTTTTATTTGGGTTTACCGATCGCCATGATTGTCTTATCCATGACCTTCATTCCCAATTACTACCGACTTCAAGTTTACACAGCTTACCAGTTTCTAGAAAAACGATTTGACCCTAAAACGCGCGTATTAACCAGTTTACTGTTTTTAATTCCAAGGGCATTATCTACCGGCGTAACCATCGCCGCTCCTTCCATTATCCTATCGATCCTTTTAGGCTGGGATTTAACATGGACTAATACTTTAACTGCTGCGCTGGTGACAACCTACTGTATGCTGGGAGGATCCAAAGCCATTTCCTACACGCAAATGCTACAAATGTCAGTTGTATTAGCGGGTATGATATTAGCCGCCGTATTAATTATTTACCAATTACCGCCAGAAATCGGCGTCAAACAATCGCTGCAAATTGCCGGTAAAATGGGGAAGATCAATTTGATCGACTGGAAATTCGATTTGAATAATCGCTATAATATATGGTCAGGGATCATAGGCGGATTCTTTTTGCAACTCTCCTATTTCGGCACCGACCAAAGCCAAGTAGGACGTTACCTCTCCGGTCAATCTGCTACGCAAAGTAGAAAAGGCTTGTTACTCAATGGCTTCCTGAAGATTCCCATGCAATTCTTCATTTTACTGGTAGGAATATTTGTTTTTATCTTCTATCAGTTTCACGAACCACCGATGTTTTTCAATAAAAACACGGAGGCCGTTTGGGTGAAACAGGCGGATGCCCAACAAATCAATCAGGAGAAAAAGTCATTATTTGAGGCCAAGAAAAAGGCTGAATTAGATTTAGTCGAGGCCATCGAAAATAATACGGCGGCGGTAACGCCATTGAAAAATGAAATTAATTCGCTTCATGAGCGCCAACTGAAATTACGTGAGGCCGCGGTATCCTCGATGGAAAAGTCGGCAATTTCCTTTGAAAAAAATGACACAAATTACATTTTCTTAAGTTACATCATTGATCATTTACCTATCGGAATCATTGGATTTTTGATCGCGATGATCTTATTATCTTCGATGGGTTCCATGGCTTCGGCATTCGGATCACTGACATCTACGAGTATGGTGGATATTTACCAGCGGTTTATAAATCCAGAAAGAAGCCATAGGCATTATTGGTGGGCATCAAAAATAACGACTTTAGGTTGGGGCATTCTATGTCTCATTGTTGCCCATTTTGCCACAAACATGGGCAGTTTAATTGAAGTGGTCAATATTCTTGGCTCCTGGTTTTATGGGACTATATTAGGCATCTTCCTTTGCGCCTTTTATTTACCGGCAACTGAGGGAAAACACGTATTCTGGTCGGCATTACTCGCAGAGATCATCGTTATCGTAGCGTGGTATTATGAGGTTATGGCATTTTTGTGGTTAAATGTACTTGGTTGCTTATTGGTCATGATTTTTTCTGTTATTTTGCAACAAATTGACCGATTAAGGGCGCATGCTGTTTAATTCTTTTTCCTTTCTTGTTTTCCTTCCCATTGTTTATGCGCTGTTTTGGGGTGTCCATTATGCCAAAGGAATTCAACACAAACTTAAATGGCAACATGCGATTTTATTGATCGCCAGTTACTTTTTCTATGCGTATTGGAACATTTGGTTTCTCGTATTGCTCATTTTTTCGACTAGCTTAGATTTTTATTCAGGCCAAAAAGTCCAATCCTCTTCAAGGGTTTCAGCTAAAAAAACATGGTTTTGGCTAAGTATAGGTGTCAATTTTGCACTTCTCGGTTTTTTCAAATACTATAATTTCATTGTTTCAAGTTTGGCTGATTTGGCACAAACGATTGATTGGAGCTGGGAACCCACCCTGTTATTAATCACCTTACCTGTTGGGATTTCGTTCTATACCTTTCACGGATTATCCTATGTGATTGATATTTATTACGACCGTATCAAACCCGAAAAGGATATGTTGGTCTACGGCCTATTCGTCTGTTTCTTTCCTTTATTAGTTGCGGGACCAATCGAACGAGCCAATCACTTAATCCCTCAATTAAAGGAAGAAAAGAAGTTTAATCGCGCTCAAACGATATTTGGATTGCAACAAATGCTGTGGGGATTTTTCAAGAAAATTGTCATTGCAGATAATTGCGCTGTTTATGTGAATCAGATTTTCGCTCAGCACGAAACTTTAAATTCAGGCAGCTTACTGGTGGGTGCCGTTTTATTTTCCTTTCAAATTTATGGTGACTTTTCAGGCTATTCAGATATAGCCTTGGGTACAGCGCGTCTGTTTGGCATTGAGTTATTGAACAATTTCAATTTCCCATACTTTGCGAAAAACGTGGCTGAATTTTGGAAGCGCTGGCATATCTCTTTGACCTCCTGGTTCCGAGATTACCTGTATATCCCGTTGGGCGGCAACCGCGTCTCCAAATTACGCCGCGTAGGAAATACCTTGACCGTATTTTTAGTGAGTGGATTGTGGCATGGGGCAAGTTGGACCTATGTCTTTTGGGGATTCTTAAATGGTTTATTTCTAGTTCCCCAAGCGGTGAGCAAGCGGTTTGCCTGGGTGTCAACATCCAAGCTCGTTTCAGGTTTCCGCATCGTACTCACTTTTAGCATTGTGACCATCTTCTGGGTATTTTTTAGAGCCAAAAGTATTGGTGAGGCATTTGCGTTTTTGACGGGAATGGTCCAACATGGCGGCTGGATTCCGGATATTTCAGGAAGAAAAAACCTGTTGATTTT
>JBEDFG010000006.1:43634-45935 GCA_041175285.1 Bacteroidota bacterium
GGATTTATGGGAATAGAATGGTTGGGCAGACATACGCTCAGTCCACTGGTCCGAATTAATGCGGTGGGTAGCCGTTGGCTCAAATGGACATTTTATTACAGCTTACTGGTATTAATCTTGTATTTCTACCGAGGGAATGACCAGTTTATATACTTTCAATTTTAGACACAATGAAGCGCTTTTTAAGAGATTTAGGGGTGTTTTTAGGGGTGTTCGGCTTGCTATTTCACGCATATCCGGAATTCCAATATTGGACCAAACGGTATCAAAAAGATGTGGCTGGGACGGAAGTGTATGAGGTAATTTCCGCAAGTAAATCGAAGCTTACAAAGAAAAAATTAGTGATTGGCGATAGTGTAGCAAAACAAGTGTTGGATTCGTTGGCGAATGATTCTACCCTAGTTTCGCTTGCTTCCAATCAAGCCATATCCATGGCGGGTCAATATCTGATTGCATCGAAGGCGCTCGCAGCAAATCCATCTTTGGACACCTTAGTACTGATGTATCACCCCTTCAGTTTTCAGAATAATTTAGCGAGCCCCTTAAGCTTTCATTATTTTGTAAAGCCTTTCTATACGGAGGAAAACATGCCTTTGTTTAGTCCAGAGGTTAGGAAGCAAGTGGAAGCTATACCCTTTTATTATTTAGCCCATTACCATCCGGTGTTAACGAGTAATTGGTCGCCTTCGTTTGAAGGAGTGTCGGACGAAAAAGGCCTATTTTCTTCTATTTCAAGGGATTATGTGAAGCGCTTACAGCAATTGTGTTCAAAAAAAGGGATTATTTTACAGATCTTGTCGCCACCATTGAATGAAGTATTTCGAAGTCAGGTGATGGCTGCTCGCGAGGAATTTAAAGCGCTACCAGGCTATGCTGAATCATGGCATTTTTATGCTTCATCCAATTTTCTACCCGATCAAATTCACTTAACGAAATTTGATTTTTTAGTGGCTAGTCCGTGGAAAACGGCTGGCTTACTTCACTAGTTTCAACGAGAATTTAACAGGAATCACAGGTTTTTCATCGAAAGAACGTTGTTTCTGCATCGAGTCGATGACCGCGAGTCCTTTCGTAATCTTACCAAATACCACGTATTGTTTATAGAAACGCGCGGCTTGTTCTGTATTGGTGATAATGAAAAATTCGGTGGGCGATGATGACTTTTTAGGATTTCCCTCGTCGTATCGCGCCATTGCAATGGTACCCCGTTCAGGTTTCAGATGATCTGGATATTCAGCAGGAATGAGGTAGGCTAACCGATCTTTAAATTCCCCTCCGCCTTGCATGCCAATTTCATATACATTGCGGTAAAAATAGCGGTCTGTGAAATAGCCCATTTTAACTAATCGCACGAAATTGATTCGATGAAGTGGCGTTTCTTTAGCTAATGTGATTTCAAAATTCCCGAGACGTGATTCACCTAAGATTTTAGTTTCAGGGTATTCTGGAGCTTGAGCGCGCAAGTCTTTTTCCACTTGAGAGGGATCGACGTTGTAGTTTGGTTTGCAGGCTAGGAAGAAAAAACAGATAATTAAATAACGCATACGATAGCTTCATTCACCTTAGCTTTGGCAATCCTCCAAGGTTTGCCAAAGCTATAGGGAAATTGGGACAAAAAAAAGGGAGCCGAGGCTCCCTTTTCAAATTTATCAGCTAACTGATTATGCATGCTTTGCTTTCTTTCCGAAGAAATATAAACCAGCAAATGCTACAATCAAGATCGCAGGGAATAACACCATTTGCGCCATAGTCGCTTGACCAGCAGCTAATGCAATCGCATCGCCTGTTTGAGTTTTAGCCGCTTCAGCCGTATTTGAATCTAACCAAGAACCAATGATTGGTTGGAAAATAGACGTTGCAAACATACCCATACCACCCATGATCGAAAGACCAAAAGCACCTGTTAACGGAATGTTTTCAGCTACATATCCAATCATGGTTGGCCAGAAATAACATACACCTAACGCGAAGATAATCGCAGAGACATAGACCATACTTCCTGTCGCTGAGCTCATCAAATACACACCAATCGTTGTCAAAATCGCAGAAACTAATAAGACTCCACCAGCATCCAATTTGTGCACAATCGGACCTGCGAAATAACGACCCACAGCCATTAAACCGGTCACAATTGCCAAAATAATCATTGGACTAGCACCTGCTTGACCCATAATTGGCCCAATCCATTGCTCAGGACCGAATTCAGAAATGGCTGTTAAAGCCATGCAAGCCAACATAAATAGATACAATGGAGAAAGCATCGCTTTGAAGTTTTCACCCGTAGAAGCACCACCTTCAACT
>JBEDFG010000007.1:0-20094 GCA_041175285.1 Bacteroidota bacterium
GGCCGTAGGAAACAAGAACTTACTCAAGAACTGACTCGGTGTCAACGACTCATTCTTGCCATATGGAATCACTTCTGCGATCTCCGTAATCGTATCGATGACACGCTGTTCCGGTTTGAATTCGAATGGCAACTGGGTATAATAACCAATCACTAAAGTCTCACCAGGATCAATCGTTCCTGAATCCGGTTGCTCTAATCCGGTCAATAATTGCAAGAAAGTGGTTTTTCCGGCTCCGTTTTTGCCAACGATCCCAATGCGGTCTTTTTTCTTAAACGTATAGGTAAAATCATTGACGATTTTCTTTTCTCCCCATGCCTTTTTCAGGTGGTTGATTTCAATGATTTTATTGCCCAAACGGGACATTTGAATGTTCAATTCTAACTTACTGTCATCGACTTTGCGATGTGCCATTTCTTCTGTTTCAGAGAAGGCATCGATGCGAGATTGTGATTTGGTACCACGGGCTTTCGGTTGGCGACGCATCCACTCCAATTCCTTGCGGTATAGGTTTTTTGCCTTCGCAACGGTGCTCGCTTCGGATGCTTCACGCTCTGCTTTTTTCTCAAGAAAGTAACCGTAATTCCCTTCGTAGGTGTATATCGACCCGAGGGCCAATTCCATCATTTTATTGCATACTTTATCTAAGAAATAACGGTCGTGAGAAACAACCAAAACCGTCACATTAGGACCCGATAAAATGCCTTCTAACCATTCAATGGTTTCAATATCCAAGTGGTTGGTCGGCTCATCCAGAATCATAATGTCTGGACTTTCGATCAATAATTTCGCTAAAGAAAGACGTTTCTTTTGACCTCCTGAAAGCGTAGAAACCAATTGGTCTCCATCTGGAATGCCTAAACGCGTGATGATTTGTTTGGCTCTCGCTTCATAATCCCAGGCATTATTCGCTTCCATCAAGGCAAATGAATCTTCCAATTCTTGTGGATCGCCCGATAGCATCGCTTTTTCATAGGCCTTAATTGCCACGGCACTTGGCAAATCATCTGAAAATAGATAATTCAACACGCGCTCGTTTTCGGTAAAAATGGGATTTTGAGGTAGGTATCCTACACGGATTCCCTTGCGAATGGTAATCTTGCCTTCGTCAGGGGATTGCATGCCCATGATGGATTCCATCAGGGTGGTTTTGCCTGTTCCGTTTTTTCCGATGAGCGCTACTTTTTCGCCTTTCTGCAAGCCGAAAAACAGGTTTTTAAACACCCAGCGTTCGCCAAGATTTCGCGAAATACCTCACGCATTTTTCTGCGCAATACTCGGCCCGAAACGATGATGCTGATCTCATATAATCCGAAAAGCGGAAATGCGACCAACAATTGGGAAATCACATCTGGTGATGGCGTGATAATCGCTGCCACTAACAAGATGACGATTAAGGCATGCTTGCGGTATTCGCGCATGAAAGAAGGCGTTAAAATGCCTACTTGCGATAATACGAATGCAATCATAGGTAACTGAAAAGTTAGTCCGCAAGCCAGTGTCAACATAGACAATAGCGAGATGTAGTCGTTGATGTCAAATTGATTCTGGATGGATGGATCCAGCTTGAAATTAGCCAAGAAATTGATGGCCATGGGCGCAACCACAAAATATCCGAATGATACGCCGATGAAGAATAACATGGATACCCAGAAAACAGCTCCACGTGCCGCTTTTAATTCTTTTGATTTAAGACCTGGACGAATGAATCGCCAAACCTCATAAAAAGCATATGGGAATGCGAACATTAAACCCACAATAATGGACTGAGTTAACGCCATCATGAACTGACCTGATACCTCCCGCGATTGTAGAATAAAGTCGGCCTGCTGCATACACAAGCTCGTCATCCCTGTCAGATCTGCTAAGCGGCAAAGGACTTGATTTGTCCAAAAGTCCACTTTGGTAGGTCCCATGATGATAATCCCGAAAATTTCATTTCTGAAAATCCAGGCAGCAATGGTAAAAATCAAGATGGATGCGATGGAACGAATAATGTGCCAGCGCAACTCCTCTAGGTGGTCAAGAAAGGACATTTCTGTCCCATCTTTATCCTCATCTAATTCATCGTCCCAATCTTGATCTAATGCCATTTTATTTAATTATAGATATAATGGGAATTGTTTCACCCATTCATTTACTTCTCCTTTGATCGTTTTCAATACCGCCTCATTGTCGTGATTCATCAAAGCCTTGTCTACCATCTCAACGATTTGAGACATGTCAGCTTCTTTCAATCCACGCGTTGTCATAGCTGCAGTACCTACACGCATACCTGAAGTAACAAAAGGAGATTTGTCATCGAATGGTACCATGTTTTTGTTAATCGTAATGTCTGCTTGAATCAATGTGTTTTCAGCCAATTTGCCGCTTAAGCCTTTCGGACGTAAGTCGATTAACATCAAATGATTGTCTGTTCCACCCGAAATAATATCGTATCCTTTCGCTAAGAAAGCCTTCGCCATCGCTTGCGCGTTTGACTGAACTTGCTTCGCATATGTTTCGAATGTAGGCGTTAAGGCTTCTCCGAATGCGATTGCTTTTGCTGCAATGACATGCTCTAATGGGCCACCTTGTGTTCCTGGGAATACGGCGCCGTCTAAACATGCCGACATTAATTTCAGGTCACCTTTTAATGTTTTGAAGCCAAATGGGTTTTCAAAATCGTTGCCCATCATGATCAAACCACCACGAGGTCCACGTAACGTTTTGTGTGTGGTTGTCGTAACGATATGGCAATGCTGCATTGGGTTGTTCAACAATCCTTTTGCGATTAAAGCAGAAGGGTGTGAAATATCCGCCAATAACATGGCGCCAATTTTGTCTGCAATTGCGCGTAAACGAGAATAATCCCAATCGCGAGAATAAGCGGAAGCACCACAAATAATCAATCTTGGTTTCTCTTTTAAAGCGGTTACTTCTACTTTATCCCAGTCGATTAAACCCGTTTCTTTTTCTACACCGTAGAAGAAAGCTTGGAAATATTTTCCAGAGAAATTGACAGGTGAACCATGTGACAAGTGACCGCCATGAGACAAGTCAAAACCCAAAATTTTATCACCTGGATTTAAAAATGAAAGAAAAACAGCTGCATTAGCTTGCGCACCAGAGTGTGGTTGCACGTTAGCCCAAGTTGCTCCGAATAACTTTTTCGCACGCTCAATAGCTAAGGTTTCTACTTCATCTACAACCTCACAGCCGCCATAATAGCGCTTTCCTGGAAGTCCTTCCGCATATTTATTGGTCAATACGCTTCCTTGTGCTTCCATCACCTGCGGGGATGTAAAGTTTTCAGATGCAATTAACTCAATGCCAAATTCTTGTCGGTGAGCTTCTTGATCAATCAGTTTAAAAATTTCAGTGTCTCTTTGGGTTGGGAATGTGCTAGCAGCCATGAATAAACGAAGTTCTTGATTACGTATTTTAAGAGGGCAAAATTACGTTTTTTTATCTGAATAGAAAAACGAAAGAGGACTAACTATCCGGACAAATATCACGTTTGTATCCCAGTAAAAAAGCGTAATTTTGCAGGCATTAATTTTTCAACAAATGAAATTAAAATTTCTAGCGCTGTTCCTATTCTTTTCGGTTCAGCTTTTGGGTCAAAAAATCACACCAGCTAAATGGTCTTGGACATTATCTCCTGCACAACCTACGGTAGGACAGGAGGCTGAAATTGTATTTAAGGTGGCCATTGATAAAGGTTGGTATTTGTATTCGTCTGATTTTGATAAGGAATTAGGGCCTGTGGTTACGACGGTAACGTTGAAGTCAGGTTTGGGTGTTGAGGCCGTTGGTCCTTTGAAAGCGATTAATCCGCACAGCAAAGAGGATAAAGAGATTTGGGGAGGGACGTATACCTATTTTACTGAGCAAGGTGAATTTCGTCAGAAAGTCAAAATAACAGCGGAGAATTGGGTGATTGATGGGGCATATGATTCCCAAACTTGCTCAAACGAGAGTGGTTTATGTGTTCCAATCAAAGGGAACTTTAAGATATCATCTACGGAGGATTCAAAAAAAAAAGCCTCTGATGTAGCTGGAGGAGGGCTAATCGAGTTCTTTTTTGTGGCCTTGGGCGCTGGCTTACTCGCTTTATTGACGCCTTGTGTTTATCCATTGATACCGATGACCGTAAGTTTCTTTACCAAGAAACAAGGAGGAAAGCGTCTTGCTTTCTTGTATGGGTTATTCATCGTTTTGATTTATGTGTTTTTTGGAACGATACTCGCATTTTTTGCGGGGGCTAGTTTTGCCAACTTCCTCAGCACGCATTGGATTCCCAATCTGCTCTTTTTTGTCATTTTCATCTTCTTTGGGATTTCTTTTTTAGGAGCTTTTGAAATTGTTTTGCCTTCCGGTTTGGTTAATTCAGTGGATGCCAAATCCGATAAAGGAGGTTTGATGGGCGTATTTTTTATGGCCTTCACGCTCGTTTTGGTATCATTTTCGTGTACGGGCCCCTTAGCTGGATCGATCTTAATTGCAGCTTCTCAAGGTGTTTTCTTGAAGCCAATCATCGGCATGCTAGGTTTCTCTTTAGCCTTTGCGATTCCGTTTACGATGTTTGCTATCTTCCCTGGCTTTATGAAGTCATTGCCGAAATCGGGCAATTGGATGAATGAAGTGAAAGTGGTTTTGGGATTCTTGGAAATTGCCTTAGCCTTTAAGTTTTTAAGTGTAGCCGATCAGGTGTACCACTGGCATTTATTGGATCGTGAGATTTTCTTAGCGATTTGGATTGCTATTTTTAGTGCATTGACATTGTATTTATTCGGTAAGATTTCCTTGCCGCATGATGGACCTTCGAAGAATTTATCAGTGCCTCGTACCTTGTTCGCAACAGCGGTGTTAGCTTTTGTCATCTATTTAATCCCGGGGATGTTTGGAGCTCCATTAAAAGGTTTATCGGGCTGGTTGCCACCTTTGAGTTCGCAGGACTTTAAAGGGTCTGAGGCAGTAGTTTCAGCTCCTGTAAAAACAGATCAAGGCCAAAAGAAGTATTCTGATTTTCTCAAGTTGCCTTTAGGCTTATCAGGTTACTTTGATTTCGAAGAAGCAAAGGCTTATGCGTTAAAAGTAAATAAACCTTTATTCATCGACTTCACGGGTCATGGCTGTGTGAATTGCCGGAAAATGGAAGAGAATGTTTGGTCTGACCCACAGGTATTAAAACGCCTGCAAGAGCAATATGTCGTGGTTGCTTTGTATTGTGACGATAAGACAGAATTACCTGCGGAACAATGGTTTGTATCCAAGGTTGACGGTCAAGAAAAGAAAACTTTGGGGGATCAAAATCTGGATTTTCAGATTGCTCGATTTAACTCAAATGCGCAACCGCATTATGTATTATTGGATCCGCGGAATGATGCTGCACCCATGGTGAAGCCGGTGGCATTTGATGCTGATATTTCACATTTTGTATCTTTCTTAGATCAAGGGGTGTCGGTTTATAATGGTGCGAAATAATGCATTGGGGAGCCTATTTTGCGGTCATGGCCGCTTCGTCGATTAAGTTTGTGGCAGGTCCTTTAACGGGTTTTGGTTTGGGCTTGACCATGCTTGAAACAATCATTTGTACCTGGGTAGGCATGATGACAACGGTGACAATTATGTTGACCATTGGTCGTTTTCTTGTTCAGCAAATCTCAAGAATTCGTGTTCAAAAACCCAAACTGTTTTCGGGTCGGGCACGCTATGCAGTTCGTGTTTGGCAGCGATTTGGAATAAAGGGCATTGCGGTCATGACGCCTTTATTGTTTACGCCGATCGGCGGAAGTCTGCTTGCTTTGTCTTTTAAAGTTCCCACGCCACGGGTGTTGTTTTTTATGGCGATTTCGGGAATATTCTGGTCGGTGATATTCACGGTGATGTTCTATCAATTAACATTCATCCGAGATTTAATCATTCATTAGAGGGCATAAAAAAAGCCGATCATCGACCGGCTTCATTCTTAAGCTATATTGGTAATTAATTTCCTTTTGAAATTTCTTTTCCGTGGAATAATTTCTCGCGAATGTTATTAGCGCGTACTTCCAATTCAGGTTTTGCTGTATACGTTAATTTTGATTGAGCGGCTGCGCTATCTGGATGAACTCCGTACACATGCTCGTCATCTTTACGAACGTCTTTTTGTTTGATTGTGTTGTTTTTTTGATAATCACAAGCGATAGCAGTTAATGCTAGGGCAACAATCGGAAGTAAATTTTTTAATTTCATTGTTCTTATTGACAAAATTACGATGCAAAAGTAAGGCCAAATTTTGGTTTAAAAAAATTAGCTTTCTTCTAATTGCTGAATTTTTTGGGCTAAGAAGTCCATTAATTCTTGGATATACGCTTGGCTGAAATTGAATTCAATTCCTGCTGTGGCGTAAATTTCTTTGATCGGTTTGGTATAACCCAAACTCAATGCATTCAAATATTGATCCAAAGCTTGCGTTGGATTTTGGCAATAATTACGCCAAACAGCTAGGGCTCCCAATTGCGCAATGGCATATTCGATGTAGTAAAATGGCACTTCGAATAGGTGCAATTGTTTCTGCCAAAGTTTCGTTTTGACATCCTCCAACCCACTCCAGTCAGTGATATTATCTGAAAATTGTCCATAGATTCGATTCCATGCCTGTGACCGTTCATCGGAGTTATGGGATGGATTTTCATAGATCCAATGTTGGAATGCATCAATCGTAGCCACCCAAGGTAAAGTATCTAAAATGTCCTCCAGATGTTTGATCTTAGCGCGCTTTGCCGCTTGAGGGTCAGCAAAATATGCGTCCCAATGATCCATGGTGATTAGTTCCATGCTCATAGAAGCTAATTCAGCCACTTCTGATGGGAAATTTCGGAAGGCATTTAAAGCCAAATCTTTCGTTAAAATCGAATGAACCGCATGTCCGCCCTCATGCAGGAGCGTAACCATGTCTCGCACCTGGCCAGCTGCATTCATAAAAATGAATGGGAAACCACTTTCCTCTAACGGGTAATTGTAACCACCTGGATTTTTTCCTTTACGAGAGTCTAAATCAAAACGATCTAATTTGACCATTTCTTTCAAGCAATCACCTAAAAATGGATCCATGCGATCGAACACCTCAATGGTTTTAGTCAGTAATTCTTCACCAGTTTCAAATGGCTTAAGAGGTTCGCGTCCGAGTACATCAACGGCCTTGTCCCAAGGTTTTAAGGCTGAAAGGCCTAACCTATTTTTCCGTTTTTCAGCTTGACGGTTAATCATAGGAACAACGGTTTTGGCCACTGACGAATGAAATTCAAAGCAATCTGTTGGAGTATAATCGAATCGCCCAAGACTCGCAAATGCATAATCTCGGTAATTTGCAAAGCCTGCATTTAAGCTTACTTGGTGTCGCTTTGCGATTAATTGATCAAATAATGCATCCAGTTTTTCTTGGATAGCTAAGCGAGCACCAGAAACTTTTTCATAGACTTCTTGGCGTTTATCGCGGTCATTAGATTCAAAATAAGCATTGGCTTGTTGGAGCGTTTTTTCCATCCCATCAATCTCCACCATCAAGCCACCCGTTGCCGCACCATATTGCGTTTGCAAATTTTGTAATTCGGTAAATAATGGGATGTTTTCTTCGCGGAAGATTTCAATTGATTTTTTCAAACCTCGCAACATGATTGAATATCCATCTGGTGGGAGTTCAGCTGCAAAGGGACTTTGCATCACTTTATTATTCCAAGCGTCTTCGAAGACCGAAGCGTTTGGCATAATCTCATTAACAAATTGCTGATAGCTTAGCTGGTGTGCCTCATTTTGATTATCGCAAGACATCTTTATGTAGCGCCAAGCGAAGTTTTCTGATAGGTAGCTTTCCAATTCAGAACGGTTTTGGCAAAAGTCAATTAAGTCCTCAAGAGAATTAATTTCAGTTTGACTGAGACGGTCAAAATAGGGTAAGACAAGCTCCCAAGAACTTAAGGTGAAGTCGGCAGCTAGGAATCTGCGTGTGATATTTTGTGGGCTAACTACTCGGGTCATCGGCTGTTTTTTTTGTAAAAATACATGAATTTTAGCTAGCTTTAAAGCCAGTTCAAAACAAGTTCATATGTTACAAATTCCAAATATTAGATTGAATTCAGGGTATTTAATGCCTCAGCTGGGCTTGGGAGTTTATGCGCCGGGCCAACAAGACGAAGTTGGGAAATCTGTTCGAGAAGCGTTAGATCTTGGGATTCGCTTAATCGACGCTGCCTCGATTTATGGTAACGAATTGGAAGTTGGCCAAGCCATATCATCTTCTTCGGTTTCGCGCGATGAATTATTTATTACGAGTAAAGTTTGGATGGATGATATGGGTTATGATTCAACCATGCGTGCCTTTGAAAAGTCGTTGAAAGATTTGTCTTTGGAGTATATGGATTTGTATCTAATTCATTGGCCTAAAGATGAGAAGCGCAAGGAAACGTGGAAGGCTTTGGAATCTTTACATGAGCAAGGGGTGATTAAGTCTATCGGAGTTTCTAATTACTACCAAAAAAACTTGTCGGAGCTTTTGAACTATGCGCACATTTGTCCGGCGGTAAATCAAATCGAATTAAGTCCATTTTGTTATCAGCCGGCTGAATTAGCTTTTTGTCAGGAGCAGGGTATACAAGTGGAAGGCTATGCGCCGGTAGTGCGCGGATTGAAAAAAGATCACCCGGTTTTAGTCCAAATTGCACGCAAATGGGCTAAGACTACCTTTCAAATTTTGATCCGCTGGAACATTGAAATGGGTGCGGTGACGATTCCGAAATCAATCCATCGCGATCGCATGATTGAAAATGCGACTGTTTTTGATTTTGCGTTGGATGCGGATGATTTGGCTCAGTTGAGCCATTTATATGACAATACGCGAGTGGCTTGGGATCCTCGAGATTTCTAATCCCCCCTACCTTTGGCAAACCTTGGAGGATTGCCAAAGGTAAGTGGAAAAATGGACTTTAAAGCCTTAAAAACTGATATTAATCCAAGTCAATTACCACCCCATCACTGGTCGGGTGTGCCACGCAAGTCAGGATATATCCCTTTTGAATTTCACCAGCCGTCAGCCCATCTTCTTCATCCATCACGACAGACCCTGATTTACATAATCCCATACAAGCCGTACACATTCCTGCCTGACACGAATATGGAATATCTAAATCTGCCTCCAACGCTGCCTCTAAAATTGTCTCGTGTGGCTGCACCGTCACGGCATGAGATTTACCCTCATATATTAAGGTGATCTCCCGCGCTACAGAATTATCTTCAATCGAAGTTTCTGCGGAAGGCGCTGTATTAAATAATTCTTTGTGAATTTGATCTGCCGGAACATCGAAAATCCCTAGTGCTGCCTGTACATCATCCATCATGCCAGAAGGGCCACAAAGGAAATAATGCGCATGAGCGATATCAATGCCAAATTCCTGTTTTAAATAATATACCGTCGACGCCTGATTAATCCGCCCTTTCAAGCCCGGCCACGTAGCACTCGGTTGGCTAATCACATGCAACACCTGTAAACGATCTGAGAAAGAAGCTTCGAGTTCGTCCAACTGTTTTTTGAAGATGATTTGGTCTTCGAAACGTGAACCGTAAATGACATGAATTTTAGATTTTGGTTCACCATGCAAGACCGTCTTAATCATGGACATAAGCGGGGTGATGCCAGAGCCGGCGCCAATAAACACATAGGATTTAGCTTGATTTGAATCCGCCTCCAGCACAAAATTACCCATCGGAGCAATGACTTCGATGGCATCTCCTACTTTAATTTGGTCACACAAAAAGTTAGACACCAAGCCTCCAGGTATGCGTTTTACGGTAATCGCCGGTGACATATCTGTTTTAGGCGACGAAGAAAGGGAATAACTACGACGCGGTTTATCCCCTGAAATGTTCGGAATCAGCGTTAAAAATTGGCCCGAAATATACGTTAAGGTCTCATGGATTGGATGCCAAAAATGGATGGTTTTCGTATCCGAGGTCTCTTCCGTGATATCCTTAACTGTCAAATGTAAAAATCGTAAACTCATATTAATTGGGATTAGGAACGATCCATTGTACCGTACCAGCCTGTGATTCATTATGTAATCGATCGACGGCAGTCACGACAAATCCATGTCCGGATTCGACACTTGATGCCTCGATCTGAAATTCATTTTTATTTCCTTTATAGACTATATTTTCCGCATGTTCCAGTGCCCTCATCCCTTCCTTGCGGTGAATTTTGTAGACCAAATAGTAAGCGGCCGGATCTTTATCCACACTCATTTCTCCTGGTTTCCATGTCAAAACCCATTGGCCACCCTTTTTGTTTAAACTTACCTGGTGTGGGGCAGTAGGTGGTATGCTGTCCAACCAAGGCATCGTTGGCACTAATGCCACGTGCGAAAAATACGATTTGCGTAAGGTATCTTGAAACCCTTTTAGGTTTTTGGCCAACTGGCTTGAACTGAAATAAATGGACCCTTTGACTTGATCAAGACTACGCGCATGTTTTAATTGCTTGGCTAATTCACTTGCATTCCATTGGTCCGCTAAATGATACGCCGCATGCCCAATGTAGATTGGTCGGCCATAGCCATGTTCATTCCACCAAGAAGAAAGTGGCCCAAATGGAGCAACTCGATGGGTATTTCCCCAATATAATTGAGGGGCTAAATAATCAAGCCAACCGGCTTTCGCCCACTTTTCAGTGTCTGCAAAAAGGTCATCATAGGACTGTAATCCATTTCGAGTAGGCGATCCATATTCCGGATCGGAGCTTTTATGTCGCCAAATACCGAATGGACTAATGCCAAATTTCACTCGTGGATTTACGTCTTTAATGGCTTGAGAAATTTCTTGAATGAGGCTATTTACACTTCTGCGTCGCCAGTCGGCCAAACTCTCATTCGGTAATTTATACGCTTGATATGCCTCTCCATCTTGAAAGACCTCATTTTTAATCGGGTAAGGATAAAAATAATCGTCGAAATGAATCCCATCTACATCGTAGTTCTGCACAATATTTTTAACAACATTCGTAATGTAATGTCTGACTGCAGGTATACCAAAATTGAAAAGATGCTGATGATTATAAGTCACAATCCATTCTGGATGTTTGCGAACGATACTCTCCGAGCTAAGTAACGATTTCGTAGACATGCTTGCCCGATTCATATTTAACCAGGCATGAAATTCCATACCGCGAGCATGACTTTCCGAAATCATGAAAGCGAGAGGATCGTAATATGGCTTAGGTGCCTGACCTTGAAGACCGGATAAATAAGAAGACCAAGGCTCTGAACTTTTCGCATACATGGCATCCGCAGCTGTGCGTACCTGTACAAAAAGGGCGTTTATTCCAGTTTTTTGATGTGAATCTACTAGTTCAATGAATTCCTTTTGCTGGGTAATCCCATTGTAATTATGCGGGCTGGGCCAATCGATATTCTGGACGGTTGCCACCCAAACGCCACGTAATTCGCGTTTTGGCTGTTGGGCCAATAGGCTACCAGAAATAAAAATGAGAAATAATAAAAGGTGCTTCATCATGGAAGCCGCAATTTACCAAAATTGACTCGGATTAGGCCTTTTCGATCGAAAATAAATAACCAACCCCCTTTAATGTTTTGATGTAATATTCAGGGATTTTTTCACGGAGTTTGCGGATGTGAACGTCTACTGTACGCTCAACGACGTACACATCTGTTCCCCAAACTTTTTCTAATAATTCATCCCGATTGAATACTTTATTCGGGTTTTTAGCTAGGTAAGAGAGTAGTTCAAATTCTTTTTTGGGTAATACTAAGGTGCGTCCTTCAAATGTGGCCGCATATTGAGTTCGGTTGATAATTAATCCGCCGATTTCAATCATATCTTGACTTTCCTCCAGTATATCACGCTTCAGAATCGCATTGATCCGGCTAACTAATGCGCGTGGCTTGATGGGTTTAATGATGTAATCATGCGCCCCAGCATCAAATGCAGCCACTTCCGTGAATTCCTCCCCACGTGCTGTCAAGAATAAAATAAGAGTATTTTTTAACTCAGGAATGGCCTTAATCTTGCGTGCCGTCTCAATTCCATCCATCACCGGCATCATGACATCCATGATGATTAAGGCAGGTTTGAATGTTTTGACAATTTCCAACGCCTCCTGGCCATCCAGGGCTTTCGCCAAAACATAATTTTCTTTTGCTAAATTGTACTCCAATAGCTCCAAAATATCGGGATCATCATCTACCAATAGTATTTTCGCCTGATTAAGCTGTGTGCTCATATTCGTTATGGACAATTCGTTCAAATGAAGTGATGCAAAGATAGAGAGCGCTATATTACGAAATTGTTAACTTTTTCCTTACTTTGAATTAATTATTCCCTCCCAATGCCCGAAAAAATTCCTTATCCCATTCGTTTAGCCGCCGTGCTTATTTCCATTGCATTGGTCGTATTGGGCCTATATTTGATGCAAGACCTGCTCATTTTATTATCGTTTGGGATGATATTAGCCATGTTGCTTTTGCCAATATGTGCCTGGTTTGAAAAACGAGGACTCCCTCGGTCACTCTCCATCGGAATTTGTTTGCTCTTGCTGATTCTCTTATTAGGGGGTTTACTTTTATTACTGATCGGTCAAGCCGCGGAGTTTGTGAACGATTGGCCAATATTCATTAAGAAGGCCGAATCCTGGTTAAGCAGCCTGCAAAGTTTCTTATCCAAAAACCTAAATATTTCACGTAAAAAGCAAATGGGGGAGGTGACAAACCAAACCATGAACCTACTTAAAAATTCAGGTGCCATCCTATCTACGACTTTTAGTACGTTAATTCATTCCATCACTACCCTGATTTTAGTGCCGATTTTTGTCTTTTTCTTCTTGTATTACCGTCAGTTTTTTTCGGATTTCTTGGCCAAGGTATTTCCAACTACCGACCGCGCCATTTTACAGGGTATCATGCACAAAACGGGTGGGGTTGTACAAAGTTATTTAGTAGGACTATTAGCGGTGATGCTCATCGTTGCCATACTTAATTGTGTCGGATTTTGGTGGCTTGGCGTTGATTATTATGTATTTTTTGGCTCCTTGACAGGTATTTTGTTACTCATCCCTTATGTTGGAATTTGGGTAGGAGCAACGTTACCCATTGTATTAACGCTCGTAACTTTAGGACCTGGATATGCCATGGGTGTTGTTGCCTGGGTAGCAGCGGTCCAATTTATTGAAGCCAATTTTATTACGCCTTTAGTTATTGGTTCCAAGGTGAGTATTAATCCCATGATTGCGATGTTAGCCTTATTGGCCGGGGAGTTACTTTGGGGAATTCCAGGCTTGATTTTAGCCCTTCCTTTAACGGCAATTTTGAAAGTTATTTTCGATCACGTTCCCGCCCTAGAAGCCTATGGGTTTTTACTCGGCGAAGCACCTAAGCGATCAAAGCGAGAGTAATTCTTTAAACCGTATGGACTGTCGGCGCGAAATCTCAATCTTCTCGCCCTTGCCCACCAAAGTCACCTGTAGGCCTCCGGAAAACCAAGGCTCAATTTTATCGATGAAATTCAAGTTGATGATGTGCTTACGATTCGCCCTAAAAAATACTTTAGGATCCAATCGGTCCTCCATCGCATTCAAAGATTTCAAGACCAATGGTTTTTGATCGTCAAAAAATAAACGGACGTAATTTCCCATCGACTCACATAAGCGCACGCGGTCAAGGCGGACGAACCAACATTTTTCCCCATCCTTCACAAAAATTTGATCTTGAGCTCCTAATTTATGACTTGGGCTTTCGGTGGCACGTGTTTGCGCCTGAACTTGTTTCTCTAATTTTTGAACACTCTCGCTGAGGCGGGAAAGGTCGATGGGTTTCAATAAATAATCGAGCGCATTTACTTCAAACGCTTTTAATGCATAGGCATCAAACGCAGTCGTAAAAATGACTTCGGGCAAATAGCCCTCCCAGGATTCAAGCCATTCAAACCCTGTTTTTCCCGGCATTTGAATGTCTAAAAATAAGACGTCTGGCTGCAGAGTTTCTAGTAATTCAGAAACTTCATCTGTATTTGCCGCTTCTGCAATGACTTCGATGTGTGGGAAGTTTTCCAACAAACGTTTCAGTTCATTACGCGCTAAGCGCTCGTCATCTACAATAATTGCTTTCATGTCTCCTCTTA
The DNA here is from genome assembly GCA_041175285.1 of Bacteroidota bacterium. Taxonomy (GTDB): domain Bacteria; phylum Bacteroidota; class Bacteroidia; order Cytophagales; family Spirosomataceae; genus Aquirufa. Next base: position 14,146 of record JBEDFG010000007.1, read on the forward strand.
TTTTGTTTCAAGATAAGGCAATTGCATGATTGCCTCCACTTGATTTTTGTCCAATGGACGAATACTTAATTGAGCGGTTTCTCCAAACAATAAGTTCAACCGACTTTTTGAATTTTCAAGGCCAACACCCAATGAATTGGCTGCTTCTGACTTCATTTGACCTGGATTAATGACTGAAATTTGTACGTGACTTTCAATCAATTGGGCTGAGATTGTAATTAGGCCTCCTTTAACCGAATGTGAAATACCGTGTTTTATGGCATTTTCAACTAAGGTTTGAAGCATCATCGGCGGAATCTGCGCCTTGGAACAGGTAGGATTAATTTCCATTTTCCAAGTTAATCGGTCCTCATATCGAATCTTTTCCAATGCCAAATAATCGGCCACCGTTTCTAATTCCTCCGCAAGCGGAATGGTTTTTTGGCGTTCAGTTAATAACGAACTGCGAAGTAATTTAGATAATTGATTAATTCCTTTTTTTGCTTTTTGCGGATCCTCCGTGATTAACGCTCGCACGCTATTCAAGGCATTGAATACAAAATGTGGATTCATTTGTGCCCGTAAAACTTTTCCCTCCGTTTCCTGAATCGTACGTTCCAGCCGGTCTTTTTCGCGTTCCATTTCCAACTTTTTATTCGAATATTGGAAGAAGAAATAGATCAATTGCCAAATCGCTAAGGGCTTCATGAAATTGAACAAAATTTGAATCACGATAAACGGACTCAGCGTGACATCATAACTTTCTTGGAGAAATGTATAATCTAACGGGATATTCAGTCCTACCAAACAGGAAGCCATGGTTAACAAGGCCAAGGCGTTTCTTTGCAACATTCGCCATAATCCAAGTTCCTGCCAATGAAAATGATTGGTAATACGTCTGTATTGATGGGTTAAGAAAATAGCGAGTGTTATGTTTGCCAACGAGGAAAAAAGCCATGCCCACTTCCATCCGTATTGATTCGTGTAAAGTAGAGCTTCATTGAGCGCCCAGGCGAACCAACCACCGATTTGCAATGTCCAATACAGCTGATTTCTTTTCATCCTTACATGGATTCAGGTAAGTCGCGCAAATGATCCGTTTGATTAGCTTTGAGCAAGTTGAATTTGCCGAGTTTGTAGTCGTATTGAATGTGATACAAACATAAATTTTGATGAGCAAAATCGTCCATCTTGTGTAATGGCTTTTCAAATAAATGCGTTAATAAAACGCGCATGGCACGTCCATGCATGGCAACTAGAATTGATTTTTCTTCCGGACGAGATAAAATTAAATCAACAACAGGTTTTTGTTTTTCTAATACTTCGATGGGGCTTTCTCCTTCTTCAGACTGTATGTGTACATTGCCTTCTCGCCAAGTTTTTGTCAAATTTCGGTAATATGCATCGTCTTCTGTATTCGGTGTACGACCTTCGCGAATACCCCAAGATATTTCATTTAGGCCAGCGTGTTGTTCCCATGGCAGCCCTTTTTCGATGAATTGCTTAACCGATTGATGGGTTCTTTTTAGGGCAGATGTATAGATTTTATCTAATTCGAGATGATGGTAATGTGCGTAAAATGCTTCAGCTTGCCTTTGGCCTAATTCATTTAAATCTGCATCGATTCCAGAACCCTGAACAACTCCGGAACGGTTATAGATCGTTTCGCCGTGGCGTATCAGGTAAATGTCTTTGATCGAATGCATAAAAAATGGGGAAAGGGTCTTTATTCGGCAAATATTTCCGAATTTTACCTCACAAAACTACGAATAATTATGTTTAATACGGCCATTTCCCTTGATACCATTAACGCCTGGGCAGCAGGTAATATGATCGAGCACCTTGGGATTGAATTCACTGAAATTCATTCAACTTACATCAAGGCGAAAATGCCGGTTGACCACCGAACAAAACAACCTTTTGGACTATTACACGGTGGCGCATCTGTCGTGTTAGCAGAAACGATGGGCAGCATAGCTTCAAGTTTAGCCGTTCCAGATTTTGATCATTTCAAAGGGGTGGGTGTTGAAATTAATGCGAATCACTTGAAATCGGCCCGCGGAGGATTTGTGATTGGGACTTGTATTCCATTACGTATAGGGAAAACACTTCATGTGTATGAAATAAAAATTCATGATGAGGACGAACAATTAATCTGCGCTAGTCGTTTAACGGTAGCTATCTTGAAAGTAGACTAATGTCAAATTCTTGGAATAAATTGTGGAAGAATGCGGTCCAATCTGGACATGCCATTGCTGTTTGGCGCTTGCCCAATCAAGCAAATAAACAATTGATCATCGATGAAACTGGAGGAATCCGACTCGCTTCACCAGATTTAGCTACTTTGCCAGAAGGGTTTATCGTTGCGCCTTTTGAGGGTGATCCCTATTTCTTATCTGCGAAACATGCGCTGACAGCACCTGTCGTTTTCAAGGAATTAACTTCATCAGATCAGGTGCCTGTTCCTCCTATTGCTGATTTAGGCCAACAATTATATTTCACGGAGCAGGTCCAACGAACCATTGAAATGATTCAGCTTGGCGATTTCCAGAAAGTTGTCTTATCTCGAACGGCAGAACAGATTTTTGATGCTTCTTTTGATGTGTTGGATGCCTTCGATCGCCTTTGTATTGCATATCCGACGGCTTTTATTTGTGCAGTTTTCCTTCCATCCTTAGGTAATACGTGGTTATGTGCCACCCCTGAAACGCTTGTTTCTCAAAACCGAGAAGGCCAGTTTAGAACGATTTCTTTGGCAGGAACACAGACTGCTTTGCATTCAGATGGAACGTCGATGTCGGTGCAGGAGGTGCGATGGTCACAAAAGGAAATTGAAGAACAGGCATATGTGAGCCGATATATCATTGAATGTTTTAAGAAAATCCGTCTAAGAGAATATGTAGAAAATGGACCTAAAACGGTATTGGCAGGGAACTTAATGCATTTGAAAACCGAATATGTGGTGGATACCACTCAAGTGGATTATCCAGAACTAATATCGACGATGTTGAAACTATTGCACCCAACCTCTGCCGTTTGTGGTACTCCCAAAGAGGCCGCAAAAACGTGGATTCAATCCGTTGAACAGCATGATCGCTCGTTATATAGCGGATATTTGGGGCCTGTGAATGTAGATCAGGAAACACATTTGTTCGTGAATTTGCGGACGGTGCGTTTAGAGTCTAATTTGGATCAAGTTAAAGCTACTTATTTTGCAGGTTGTGGAATTACGGAGGAGTCAAATCCTGAAAAGGAATGGCTTGAAACGGAAATGAAATGCCAAACCTTGATGCGGGTTCTAATGGCTTAATGCTTCCCCTTAACGGGCTCTTCCTTAGTTATTTTACCAGTTATAATCACTTTGACGGTATCGATACGAGCATCTGTGACCGTAATTATTTGGAACTGAAAAGGGCTTAATGTAATTACTTCATTCGCTCCTGGAATATCTTCGTATAAACTAATGAGCATCCCTCCTAAAGTTTCATAATCGCCCTCAGGTAAATTCCAATCATATTTCTCATTCAGGTAATCGATTTCATGTCGGCCGGAAAGTAAATACGTATGCTCATCTAATTGCTTCTCAATCCAATCCTCGGAATCATCAAACTCATCCTGAATTTCACCAAAAATTTGTTCCATCACATCTTCCATACTCACTAATCCGGAAGTACTTCCAAATTCGTCTACCACGAGTGCGAGTGATTTTCGTTCTTTCGAAAACTTGATCATCAGGTCATTGGCCGGCATCGCTTCTGGGACAATTGGAATCGGTGTTAAGATTGCAAGAAGGTCTTTAGGTTTTTTGAACAGCTCCAATGAGTGGCAATAACCGATTACTTCTTCCAACGATTCTTTGTAAACCAAAACCTTAGAGTGGCCACTTTCAATAAATACGTTGGTCAATCCTTCGATTCCTTCTTCGAGTTCTATGGCCGTGATTTCTGTTCGCGGAATCATGCATTCGCGCACTTTCACCTGTTTAAATTCAAGGGCGTTATGAAAGATTTTAGTGTCAACCTCGTTTTCCTCTTCGGTGGAAATCTTCCGATTTAAGTTTTGTAAATAATGATTCAGGTCTGTCAGTCCAAAGGCCGGTTTTTCCTCCGAATAGGGAAGGCGAAGGACTTGCGTGATGAACCATTTAGAAAGACCAACCGTGCTCCAGACTAAAGGAAACATAAGTGTGTTTATAATCCAAATTGGAATGGCTAAGAACTCCAAAATAGCATCTGGATTAATCAAAAAGACGCTTTTAGGGGTGAATTCAGAGGTAGTTAAAATGAGGATTGTGGCAAGTATAGAAGCAAGTAGGCGCGCTAAAATTTCATTTTGAATCAACGGGATATTACTCAAAATCAAATGGTGTAAATATTCCTCCATGAAGATACCATAAGCCACGAGCGAAAGGGTATTCCCAATAAGCATGGTTCCAATGAACCGAGAAGGGCTTTGGTTGAAGTTAGAAATGATCTTCGCACTTAGGATATTTTGCTTGGACTTTAGCTCGAAATATAATTTGTTCGAGGACACAAAGGCCATTTCGACTCCGGAAAAGAAAGCAGAGAAAATCATGGAAGCAATGATTCCAATGATCTGACTACTCTGTATGGTATATTCGGGCGCCATGAATTAGTCTTTTTTTGAATTGTCCTCTTCCTTTTTTAAGCGCATATTCTTAGCAAATTGATAGTAAAAGAGGCAAGCAACAGCATACATCAGCCATCCGTAATGGTAAAAAATCTCATTCCAAAAGTTACCCTGAATTTCCTTGGGCGTTGGTCCATTCAGATCTACGATCCAAATAATCAAAAATCCAATGGCACCTGAAAGGCTTAATATTTCTCTTCGGCTCATAATTAAGCGATCATTTTTTCTGTCCTGCGAAAGGTCGCAACGAATAACCCTATAAACATAAGAATCGAACCAACCCAAACCAAATTGATATATGGTTTTTCCAATGCTTTGATAATAATCAAATCTTGTTGGGTCGTGTTAACCGCAAAACTAAATTGCTGAGTCTTGGGGTCTATTGCCGTAAATTTAATTTTAATGCCAGTCTCCTCACTCTCAAAAGCTGGCATAGCGACCATGCCATCCTTAATAATAAAGGTCGGCTTTAAATCAAATTGTTGGAAATTTTTACCCAACACAAGGAAGTTGGCCTGCACCGCCGCATCCGTTTCCGTCAGACTAATTCCTTCAACACTTGTCACCCGATTAACTTCTTTCAAAACAACGACAAAATCATTTAGGAAAAGAGTATCACCGACAGATACGGTTGAATTAACAGTTTGGCTCCATTGTTTTTCCTCGCCTGCTTCTGCAGCCAAACGCGGATCTAATGAAACGTAAGTGTAAATATCGTGCCCCCAAGCATGTTTGACATCTGGTGAAATAGCTGTCCCCATTTTAGGATTAACTTGCCAGCGTGGAAAAAGAGAAACGGTTTTCCCTTCTGCATTTTTAAATTCAAGTTCGTAGTAATTGTTTTCTGGCTCAACAGTTAGTGTATCTCCTTTTTTGGCAATTGATTCTCCATCTTGAGTTACGTCTCTTAAGGCAACTGCGTGGAAATCGCCTTCAATAATTTCAAAGTCTTTTTTGTTGTAGTACCCCGGTTTTCCTCTCAAAGCTATTTTCCTGCCTTTATAGGTTACTAGATAATCTTGCATTTGGGCACCCTGTCCCAGCCATAACGGGAGGTTTTCTTTGTTCTCTTTATTATTGTCCTTGGTGAATTCTTCAACCTTATTGGAAATAGCAAAGCCAGAGCGATTGAGGGAAACTACTTTAGAATATCCGGATGAAAACAACGTGCCGATCAACATAATCGCTAATCCTACGTGTGCCATGGCACCACCCGACAAGGAGAATTTTTGCTTGATTAAAAACCATAGGATACTACCATTTGCAATGGTAGCAAATAGGCTACTCCATAATAATATGATGTAAGACGCGGTGTATATT
>JBEDFG010000008.1:0-18876 GCA_041175285.1 Bacteroidota bacterium
ATCATATGAAGCGAAGAAATTTTATCGCTAAAACGCTCACCTATTCCTCAGGTGCGGCCTTTTTACCACATTTAGTTCGGTCACAAAATATACAACAAACAAAAGTACGTTTAGGTTTCATAGGTGTAGGACTTCGCGGTCGGAATCACCTTGAAATGGCCTTATATCGCGATGATGTTGAAATCGTTGCCATTTGTGACGTAGACCCCAATGCAATTCAGCAGGCACAGAAAATGATTACTGATAAAGGTCGAAAAGCAGCTGTGGCCTATCAGAAGGGGGATCATGATTTTGAAAATTTAGCCAAACGCTCAGATATTGATGGTGTCGTGATTGCTACACCATGGGAATGGCATGTTCCTATGGCCCTGGAAGTCATGAAACAAGGTAAATACGCAGGCGTTGAAGTATCAGCAACAGTTACTTTACAGGAATCCTGGGATTTAGTGAACATGTTCGAAAAGACTGGTTCGCATTGCATGATTCTAGAAAATGTATGTTACCGACGTGATGTGATGGCTACTTTGAATATGGTTCGTCAAGGTATGTTTGGTTCACTATCACATGTACAGTGCGGTTACCAACATGATTTAAGAGAAGTTAAATTCAATGATGGCAAAAAAGCCTATGGTGGTGGCGTTGAGTTTGGTGCAAATGGTTTTTCTGAAGCTAAATGGCGTACTCAACATTCCGTTGATCGAAATGGAGATCTTTATCCGACGCATGGTTTAGGTCCTGTGGCTGAAATGCTGAATATTAATCGAGGAAATCAATTTGCCTATTTGACTTCCATGGCTTCTCCTGCCATGGGATTACATCAATACATTGAAGAAAAAGGTGGAAAGGATCATCCCAATGCGAAGGTCAAATTCAAATGTGGTGATGTGGTTCAAACGATGATTAAATGCCATAATGGGGAGACCATTTTAATTACGCACGATACCAATTTACCACGTCCCTATTCACTGGGATTCCGTGTACAAGGAACGAAAGGAATATGGATGGATGATAATAAATCAATTTATTTAGAGGGTATCTCTCCTAAAGCGCATAATTGGGAGCCCTTTAAGGCATATCAAGAGAAGTACGATCATCCACTTTGGAAAACACATGCCGCTGATGCAGAGAATGCTGGGCATGGTGGAATCGATTATTTTGTACTTCGTGCTTTCATTGAATCTATTAAAAATAAAGTGGCACCTCCTATTGATGTATACGATGCAGCAGCATGGTCGGCCATATCACCACTTTCAGAGGAGTCTATTGCAAAGGGCTCCGCTCCTATTCAAATTCCAGATTTCACTCGTGGAAAATGGAAAACGAATCAACCAATCTTTGCGTTAAACGATCAATACTAAACCTATGACAAACTCTAAAAATTCAAACGGCCCTTTAATTATGATCGGAATACTATTCTTTGTATTCGGATTTGTTACTTGGGTAAATTCAGTTCTTATTGCCTTTTTTAAAGAGGCGTTCCAGCTAAATAACTTTCAATCGCTTTTAGTAACCTCAGCTTTTTTTATCTCCTATTTTGTGATGGCAATCCCATCTTCTTGGGTATTAGCTAAAACAGGCTTCAAGAATGGAATGTCTTTTGGATTATTAGCCATGGCTGTTGGGACACTTCTATTCATCCCTGCCGCTAAAGCTGAAAATTACTCCTTGTTCTTATTAGGACTATTTGTAATTGGGACAGGTTTGGCCTTGTTGCAAACGGCTTCTAATCCATATGTTACGATTTTGGGGCCATCTGAAAGTGCTGCGCAACGGATTTCTGTTATGGGTATTTGTAATAAGGTGGCGGGGATTTTGAGTCAAGTAATTTTCGGCGGATTGTTATTGTCTTCTGCAGCGGGTGCTGCAAAATTAGAGACAGTGATTATGCCTTATGGTATTATGACTGCGATTTTGATTGTTTTAGCGCTTTGGGTGCGTTTCTCAACATTGCCAGAGGTAGAAGCTGAAGAAACGGCTGAAGAAAAAAGTGCTACAAAAGATAGCGTTTGGGCATATCCAAACTTAGTTTTGGGACTTATTGCCTTCTTTTTATATGTAGGCGTTGAGGTAATGGCCGGGGATACCATCATTAATTATGGCGTATCTAAAGGATTTAGCATGGATGTTGCCAAATCATTTACTAGCTATACCCTTTATGGAATGTTGGCTGGTTATATCGTCGGAATCTTTTTCATTCCTAAATACTTAAGTCAATCTAAAGCTTTGAATTACTCGGCTATTCTGGGGATTTTATTCTCAGTGGGTGCTGTGGTAGCAGATGGTTATTTGTCTGTATTATGCATTGCTTTATTGGGTTTAGCGAATGCGTTGATGTGGCCAGCTTTATGGCCATTAGCTATTCAGGGATTAGGTAAATTCACAAAACTTGGTTCTGCACTGATCATCATGATGATTTCGGGTGGTGCTTTAGTTCCGTTATTATATGGATCGATTGCTGACCGTTTTGGTGATACGCAAACGGCATATGCAATCATGATTCCTTGCTATTTATTTATTCTTTATTATGCAACAATTGGGCATAAAAAGAGTTCTTGGTAAGTAGAAAGATAATTTAGAAGAGCCCCATCTTTCCATTGGTAGCTGGGGCTTTTCTTTGTAATTTTGTTTTATGTCTCGAATACTTGAATCTCCAAATGCTCATTTAATTGCCGATGGCAATACGTATGCACGTTCTCTTGTTTCGTACCAACGAAGAGAAACAATTCCCGTGCAAATTGGAGATTTGTATTTAGGTTCAGATTTTCCCATTCGAATTCAATCCATGACTACGGTGGATACCATGGATACGCAAGGTTCCATTGAACAATCTATTCGAATGATTGATGCCGGATGTGAACTTGTTCGAATTACGGCTCCCTCTGTTAAAGAAGCTCAAAATTTAGAAAATATACGTAAGGGTTTGCGTGCGCGTGGTTATCAAACACCTTTAGTTGCTGACATCCATTTTACACCCAATGCTGCAGAATTAGCTGCGCGCATCGTTGAAAAGGTTCGTATTAATCCGGGTAATTACGCGGATAAGAAGCGTTTTGAAACGATTGATTATACGGATTCATCCTATCAAGCAGAATTAGAACGTATTCGAGATAAGTTTTTGCCATTGGTTAATATTTGTAAAGAATATGGCACTGCGATGCGTATTGGAACAAATCATGGTTCTTTATCGGATCGTATTTTAAGCCGATATGGTGATACGCCTTTAGGAATGGTGGAGTCTGCTTTGGAATTCTTGCGCATTTGTGAGGATGAGAAATATTATAACATCGTTCTTTCAATGAAATCTTCCAACACCCAAGTGATGGTGGAAGCATATCGCTTGTTAAGTAAGAAATTAGCGGATGGCCAATTCAAGGCCTATCCTTTGCATTTAGGCGTTACAGAGGCTGGAGAAGGAGAAGATGGTCGGATTAAATCTGCAGTAGGCATTGGTACGTTATTAGAAGATGGTTTAGGCGATACCATTCGCGTTTCTTTAACAGAAGACCCCGAATTTGAAATACCAGTCGCACAGGAACTTGCGCGTCGCTATCAATCTAGAGCTTCGATTAGTACCCCGATACTTACATTTAATTCGAAGGTAGTTGGCATGGATTCACCCATTAATCCATTTGCTCATGAGCGTCGAGTAACGAAGCCATTAGGCAATTTAGGGGGGAATCAAGTTCCAAGGGTTATTGCTGATTTTTCACAAGTGGCCCAAATTCAAATTGATGATTTAAAATCAATTGGACATTTTTATTTGCCTGAACCCGATAAATGGGCGATGAATGATTTAGGCGCTGATTATATTTTTACAGGAGATGTTGCTGTAGATTTCATGCTACCTAATGGTCTGAAGCAAATCGTACATGCTGAACATTGGAATGGAGATGTACATGTTTTTCCTTTGTTTAGTCTAGATACATTTGAATCGAGTTTGGCCAAACACCCAGAAATGAATTTCATTTCCATGGATAGTTTGGATATAGCTAGTGTGGACCGCTTACCTAGTGAAAAGGCGGTTCTGATTTTGCATTCGGAGAATTCACACCAAATGGCAGATCTTCGTCGGTTCTTTTTTGAATTAATTCAAAGGGCAATTCAAATTCCGGTCATCATTCAGTTAGCCTACCCAAATGTGGATGCCAATCAATTGCAATTATTCGCACCTACAGATGCTGGAGGATTGTTTATTGATGGATTAGGTGATGGAATTATGCTTTCGATACCTTATGTAGTAGACAAGCAGGCCTTATTGAATGCCACCGCTTTTGGTGTCTTACAAGCGAGTCGGATGCGTATTTCGAAAACAGAATACATTTCTTGTCCTTCATGTGGTCGTACCTTGTTTGATTTACAAGAAACGACTGCTCGCATTCGTCAAGTAACCGATCACCTGAAAGGGATTAAAATCGGAATTATGGGTTGCATTGTGAATGGTCCTGGTGAAATGGCAGATGCGGATTATGGGTATGTTGGTATCGGTAAAGATAAAATCGCATTGTATCGAGGTCAAGAAGTGGTGAAAAAATCCGTTCAAGCAGATGCTGCCGTAGACGAATTGATTCAGCTAATTAAAGATGATGGAAATTGGAGAGATCCACAGATAACTAATTAATTATGAGCAGATTAAAGGAGCAATTTAAGGTAGGTGAAATTTTTACTTATTTCATTCGGGTTTTTCAAAAACCTAAAGAAGGTGCGCCAACGAATTTCAATATTCGTACCATGCATACAATCAATAAAATATCGATTGTTATGTTTTTGTTTTGTGTGCTTGTTATGATTTACCGCGCTATTTTACGCTAATTAGCGTAGACCGAATTTACACCAATTTGTTTGCGCAAATTTGATGGCTGCTTTGTCTTTGGTCTTTGACTTGACAAAATCACACAAATACTGATATTCTTTAGGCCCTGGAGCACTTGGAAGTACATCGATTAATCCTTCGATTACTTTAATAGCAGCCATGGCCTTTTTTTGTTTGAATAATAGGATACTTTCTGCCATCCATGTTCTACGAACGATCGATCCTTGATCAATTCCTGTTTTTGCCATTTGATCTTTCAATTTGGCTATTTCAGTTGCCGAAAGTTTATTCACTTGAGAGCTTGTCATGAGAATCTGAAATATATTCTCATAAATCATTTTGACTAACGATGGATCAGCGATGCGGTTATATTGGGCTATGTGGCTAACAAAATAATCAAATAAGGCATTGTTGTTATTCATCATGACCATTTGGATGATGTTTAAGGCACTTTGACTCACGTATTGATTCGTAGGCATAACTTTAATCAGCTCGTTAACCACCTTTAAATTGGTCGTTGTATCCGCAGTTAGTCGGGCAAATTGTGCATAGTTCAATAAAAAGGCGAAACTCCGTTCCCCTGCTTTGAATTTGCTAGCAAAATTAGTGGATTGCTCAGCTGGATTGGACGCTTTTTGAGCGATACTATTTACATTAATGATCGTATTTTCCTTCTCTCCAAATGCCTTCGCTTGAACTAATTTCATAGTTTTTGGCTCAAAAAATAGAAATGTTGGCGTCGCATTAATATTTATTTTCAATTGTTGTAAAGCCTTTTGATTTTCAGGCTTACGAATATCTAATTGAAAATTGACAAAACTTGCATTGTATAAATTACCCACTTGCGGTTGAGCAAATGTACCCTTGAAGGAATTGCATATATGGCAATCAGGTGCGTATACTTCGACAAATAGTAATTTGTTTTGTTGTTTTGCAGCATTAATAGCCGCTTGCAGGCTTGTTGATTTGATGAAGTTTATACCTTTTTGCGCCTGAACTTGTAGGGCTATCAATAAGAATAAGATAACGTATTTTAATAAACGCATATCGGTGTATTATTGGCCTTTAGATGCAGCCGTGATTTCTTTTTTCAAATTTTGGGAAAGCTTTTTGCAAACTTGTTCTACTTCAAAGGCAAATTCCGTATCTCCTGTTGCCTGAAGTGCAGCATCTCCTACCGTCCCCATGATTTCAATGAAAAAACGCTTCATATCGAGCATTTCCATATCTTTTGTCCATAAGGGTAAGGCTAATGTACCTTTATGATATGGATCCCAGGTTGCGACAAGGATAGCTTTGGTCTCCTCAATGCCTTCATTCGGGTTGTCTGTTGCCGACCATGAAATTTGTTCAGGGATGCTATTTTCGTCTAATTGTATATCAAAATGGATTTCAGAATGTTTCATTTCAGGCGTTTGTTTTTCGTTTGTTTGATGTGATTCCAAACCAAATAAATCGTATTTTCGTACAAAAGTAAGAAAACTAAATGGTTCGAGCAGAAATTATTACCATTGGCGACGAGATTCTATACGGTCAAATCCTTGACACGAATACCCAATGGATCAGTCTTGAACTAGATAAACTAGGTATCAAAACCGTTCGTAAATCTTCCGTTGGTGATCAAATTGACGAAATCGTTCACATATTACGGGAAGCACAATTGCGAGCTGATGTGGTTTTAATTACGGGTGGTTTAGGGCCAACGAAAGACGATTTAACTAAAAAAATATTAGCCGATTTTTTTGATGATACGTTAGCTTATCATCCTGATGCACTTCAGGATGTAACCGAATTCTTCGCGAAACGTGGTCGAGAATTGAGTGATCTAAATCGCGATCAAGCGTTATTGCCTACTAAATGTACATTTATACCTAATAAGCAAGGTACAGCACCTGCGATGTGGTTTAATGAGCAGGATGCCATTTGGATTTCAATGCCTGGCGTTCCTTTTGAAATGAAAGCGATTATGGAAACGGAAGTGCTTCCTCGTTTGGTCAAGCATTTTAAATTGCCTGTCATTGTACATCAGGTGGTAAAGACGGTTGGGATCGGAGAATCCTATTTATCTGATTTAATTCAAGACTGGGAATTGCAATTGCCAGCACATATTAAATTAGCTTATTTGCCTTCCTTAGGAATCGTTAAACTACGATTAACTGGATTTGGGGAATCTGCTGAAATTTTAAACCAGCAAATTTCAACTGAATATGCGAAGGTAATGCCACTCATTAAATCCTACGTATTTGGTTACGAAAAGGATGAACTAGCTGATGTTGTTGGAAAAATATTGATTGATCAAATGGCAACTTTAGCCGTGGCAGAAAGTTGCACAGGAGGCTATTTAGCGCATCAATTTACCCAACATGCTGGATGTTCTGCTTATTTTTTGGGAGGAGTACTCGCCTACGCAAATGAGTTAAAAATATCTCAATTGGGCGTTTCAGTGGATATTTTGAAGGAGGAAGGCGCTGTGAGTGATGCCTGCGCCATAGCCATGGCTACAGGTGCGCGCAAGACCACTGGAAGTACGTATGCGTTAGCAACTACTGGCATTGCGGGGCCAGACGGAGGAACGATCGATAAGCCAGTTGGCACCATTTGGATAGCACTAGCGCATCCTAATGGTGTTATCACACGCAAATTAACGATGGGCGGCACTCGCATACAAAACATACATTTAACGTCTTTGAATGCAATTAATTTGTTAAGGCGATTTATATTAAACGAATTGGCTGAATAATATGGCTCTAACAGAAATTATTATGCCCAAAATGGGCGAAAGTATCATGGAGGCTACTGTTTTAAATTGGTTAAAACAGCCGGGTGATTATGTCGAAGCAGATGAGTTTATTTTAGAAGTTGCTACTGACAAAATAGATACAGAGGTCCCTTCGCCGGTAGCGGGATATCTGAAAGAGATTTTGATTGCAGAAGGTCAAATTGCAACGATTGGTAAAGCCATCTGTGTCATCGATGCTTCGGATGATTCTACCATTGAATCCAAAGGTTTTTCGAGTGAAGAGGTTTTTCATCCAGAGCCCGAGTTGAATGCGCTGTTGGATTTAAGTTTAGGAAATTTTGATGGTGCCGAGGTGAAGTCAAATCCTTGGGTTTCGCCGTTGATTAAGCAGATATGCCAACAAGAAAGTGTGTCTCAGCGTGAATTGAGTGGAATTCGAGGATCAGGCATGGACGGGCGTGTGACGAAGAAGGATGTATTAAATTACATTGCTGTTCGGAATTCGAAGCGCATGACTGCATCTGGTACACTGAGCCAAGGACCAGGATTGCGTTTACCCGGAGATGAGGTAATTGAAATGGACCGAATGCGCAAAATGATCTCTGAGCGTATGTCAGATTCCAAACGTATTTCTCCGCACGTAACTTCATTTTTGGAAGCTGATTTAACGAATATGGTTAAATGGCGTGAGGAGATTAAAGCTAAGTTTGTTGAAAAATACAAAGAGCCAATTACCTACACTCCGCTCCTATTTATGGCCACTGCCAAAGCGATTAAGGATTTTCCAGGAATTAATATTTCTGTAGAGGGTAATTATATCGTACAACATCAACAAATCAATATTGGTATGGCTGTCGCCTTGCCAAATGGCAATTTAATTGTACCTGTCATTCACAATGTTGATCAATTGTCTTTAGTTGAACTTACCCAAAAGGTGAACGATCTGTCTATGCGCGCTCGTAAGAATAAATTAACTCCAGCTGATTTAGAAGGTGGTACCTACACAATCTCCAATATTGGTGGATTTGGAAATCTGATGGGAACGCCGATCATCGTCCAACCACAAGTAGCGATCTTGGCTTTTGGTATTATAGAAAAGAAACCTGCCGTGATAACGGGGCCATCGGGAGAAGATCAAATAGCTATTCGTCAAAAAATGTTTATTTCACACTCATATGACCATCGTGTGGTAGATGGTTCACTTGGTGGAGGATTTTTAAAACGGGTATCAGATTATTTAGAGAAGTTTCAAGCAGATTTTACGCTATAAAAAAAGGCCGTCGATTGACGGCCTTTTTTTATAATTAAAATTTAGCATCTGGGTCCTTTACATTTGGACGTATAATACGAAGCCAAGTCAATAATTTTACCATGGGGTATGTTGGGTCGAATTCAAACCATTTCGTAGCAAAATTTACACGATTAGGTAATTTATGGTGATTGTTTTGAAACAACTCTCCCATCATAACGACGTCAAAAACCAACGAATTTTTAGAGTGATCATGGTTGTCATAATTTTGATAACCATATTTGTGACCTGACCAGTTGACAATCGCGCCATGCACCGGTCCCATCAAAAAGTGAACAGGTAATAAGAAAAAGAACGCCCAATGCATATCGAAATAAATGAATGCTACGATATATAAAGACGCATATGCTACTCCCCAACCGATACGAGAATACCAAGAGTCGCCAATTTTCTCAATTGTTTTAGAAACCGGATAGTCGTGCTCAAAACGATCTTCAACGGGTTGCTTACGGTTTAAAACGGCATTGTAAATATCTTTTGTTTTCCACATCATAGTGAACACGTTACTCGAGAACATGGGTGAATGTGGGTCTTTTGGTGTATCAGAAAAAGCGTGATGCATGCGGTGTAAAATTGCATATGCACGTGGGCTTAAAAAGGAAGAACCTTGAGATAAGTACGTTAAAAAGTAAAAAAACTTCTCCCAGTATTTGCTCATCAAAAACATTTTGTGAGCCGAATAACGATGTAAAAAGAAGGTTTGACTAAATAAAGAAACGTACCAATGTATTATGAACGCAGGAAGTACTAATTGCATATGAATTTTAAAATTTTAACGGTGCAAATTTAAACATGATTTTTGCTTTAAACGCTTTAAAAGCTATTTCTTTTTCTGATTTTTATCAGATTTAGGCATGTTCGTGTGCTATGTGAACTCCTAGTGTAGCCGCAATGCAGGCTGTTTCTGTTCTTAAAATTGATTTACCTAAACTAAATGGAGTCCAGTTTGTATCCAATAATTCTTTGGTTTCCTCCAAACTAAAGTCTCCTTCGGGGCCAATTAAAATATGATAACTCTGATTTGGGATTAACTGTTTTGCTAATATTTTAACTGGCGGATCTGAAATATGCGCAAATAGTCTTTGTGTGGCTGGTGTTTCTATTAATGAACCTATATATGATTTCAGAGGAACAATGGCCGTAATCTCAGGTAAAAACAGATTTTTAGACTGTTTTAATGCTGAAATAGCTATTTTTTCTAAGCGATTCAGCTTTATTTCTTTTCGTTCTGAATTGCGGGATGTAAAAAAGTGTATGCCATGAATACCAAATTCACAACATTTTTCAACCATCCATTCCATACGTTCCATTTGTTTGGTTGGCGCTACATAGATATGGATTTGATAAGGTATTTTATCCTGCTTTTCAACTAACGATAATTGACTAAATGTCGTGTTTTTGGATTCCACTTTGTCTAAAACAGCAGCATATTTAGCCCCTTTACCATCTAAAATATAAATAGGATCTCCCGTTTTTAAACGCAAAACCCTACTCGCATGAAAAGACTCCTCTTCACTGAGTCCATTCATGCTAATAGGGTTAGTCGCGTAGAAAATATATTTACTCATCTATTCTTCAAAATCTTCTGAACGGAATGAGAAACGGGATGGATCTAGAGATAATGTGCCTCCGTTAAAATCAGAAATAAACTTCTCAATGACCTCTATTTCAAATGCAGGTACATAAAGAGCGACATCAAGACCAATTCCAAAGTCGAAATTTTCATCAATTTCAATGTATTCACTTACTTTAACTTCATCGTTTTCCTCAAGTTCGTCAATGATTTCAAGAATCATTACTTCTACTTCCTCTTCAAAAGCTTCATTTTCAACATAAGTTTCATCTCTGCTTTCTATTGGCACATAAAGCGGAAAGTGTTCCATTACCTCTTTTTCAGCCGCTTCATAAACTGCGCTAGAATAGTGAAGTTGCAAGGTGCAAAGAATGGCATCATAAATTACCTCCTGTTTATTGTAATGGCCTACGAATTGGATGTGAACCATTTCATTATCATTGCCAATCGGTAAATTTTCATCATCTATATAGACAAATGATCTATTTTCCTGAGCACACAGGCTTTTTAGGTTTTGGATTTCCTCAATTGAAAAGCCTGGATTTGTTGTATTGGGCATATTTATTTAATTAATAAAAGTTCACGGTATTTTGGTAATGGCCACTCATCGTCGTCAACGATTAGTTCAAGTTTGTCAACCGAATATCTGATTTCTTCAAAGTAGCTTTTTACCTTCGTACCATAGGCTGTAGCTCTTTCTTCGAGATCTTCAATATTATTTGCCTCTTTACGAGCTTCAGTCATTTGGCTTTGCAAACGAACAATTGATGACGTGTATTCAGAGATTTTTTTAATCATCTCAATAGTAGGTGCAAAATATTGCGGATCAATGCCAATCTCCTTTTGCCCTTTTACGTTTTCAACTAATTGTGTTTGGTATTTTAGTGAGGTAGATACAATGTGGTTAATGGCCATATCACCTATAACACGAGATTCAATTTGAATCTTCTTAACATAGTTTTCTAATTCAATCTCATGACGCGCATGCATCTCTTCTTTTGAATAAATGCCATGTTTGGTGAAGAGTTCAATCGATTCTGGACGTGCATATACTGCCAGCGCTTCAGGGGTTGTTTTTAAATTAGATAAGCCTCTTTTTTCAGCTTCAACAACCCATTCATCTGAATATCCATTTCCTTCAAAACGAATTTTCTTCGATTCTTTGACATATTTTTTAAGGACTTCCATGATGGCTAGTTCTTTTTTTACGCCTTTCTCAAGAATAACTTCAACTTCTTTTCGGAATTTAATTAACTGATCCGCCACGATCGTATTCAATACGGTCATTGGTGCTGCGGAGTTGGCAGATGAACCAACCGCGCGGAATTCAAATTTATTACCCGTAAATGCAAATGGCGACGTACGGTTACGGTCGGTATTATCTAAAATCAATGAAGGTATTTTATTGATACCTAGCTTTAAATAAACGTTATCTCCTTTTTCTAATTGAATATCATCGATGTCACTCATGTTTTCCAAATCATCTAAAACTTGGCTCATGGTTGATCCTAAGAATACCGAAACGATGGCTGGTGGTGCCTCATTTGCACCTAATCGATGTTCATTTCCTGCAGATGCGATTGATGCACGTAGTAAATCGGCACGATCGTGAACCGCTTTCAATGTGTTAACAAAGAAGGTTAAAAAGCGCAAATTTTCCTTTGGCTTAGAAGATGGTCCAAGTAAGTTGACACCTGTATCTGTTGCTAAAGCCCAGTTATTATGTTTTCCTGATCCGTTAATTCCTGCAAATGGTTTTTCATGAAATAAAACCTTCAATTTGTGTTTTGAAGCTACTTTATTCATCAAATCCATTAATAAAGCATTGTGATCACAAGCTAAATTAGCTTCTTCAAACGTTGGCGCAACTTCAAATTGTGCGGGAGCAACTTCATTATGACGTGTACGAACGGGCATTCCTAATTTAAGTGCCTCAATTTCAAAATCCACCATAAATGCGTTTGCGCGATTAGGGATGGATCCAAAATAATGATCTTCAAGCTGCTGTCCTTTAGCCGGCGCATGTCCAAACACGGTTCTTCCAGACATGACCAAATCTGGTCGTGCATTAAATAATGCTTCATCAACTAAGAAATATTCCTGCTCTGCACCTAGAGTTGGGATTACTTTACTGACATCTCGGCTAAAAAACTCTTTAACAACGGCTGTTGCTGCTTTGTCAATTAATTCAATTGACTTCAATAAAGGTGTTTTGTAGTCAAGTGCCTCACCTGTGTAGGAAACAAATACGGATGGAATACATAAGGTGGCAGTTCCTGCCGCGTTTTCCATAATGAATGCTGGGGATGATGGATCCCACCCTGTATATCCACGTGCTTCAAACGTAGAACGGATTCCACCATTTGGAAATGAAGATGCATCGGGTTCTTGTTGCACCAAAGCCGAACCTTTAAACTTTTCTACAGCCTTTCCATTACTTAGATCTATGTCAAAAAATGAATCGTGTTTTTCAGCTGTTGTGCCCGTCAGTGGCTGAAACCAGTGTGTATAGTGGGTTGCTCCCTTAGATATTGCCCACGATTTCATAGCAGCTGCTACTTCGTCTGCGGCATCTCGGTCAATTTTAGAGCCAGTCTGTATTGCTGTATTGATTTTCAAATAGGCTTCCGGTGATAGTAAGGAGCGCATGACTTCATCGCTAAATGTCATGCTGCCGTAATAATCACTTACTTTTTCAGTAGGTAATTTAACAGGAGTGCCTGCGCGCATTTGAGCTAGCTCAAGTGCTTTAAATCTAGTGATTGCCATATGAAGTTTTTATTCGTTAGGTAAAAATAGCGAATTGTCGTGGGATAAAAAATGGGAAAAATTGAATTATGAGATTGAATTTTTTGATTTTAATTTGGATTTTTTGAGTTTTTACAAAATTGTCGATTGTTTTTACATGATTTTTTGGTTAAAACAGTTGTTTTTTCTAAAAAGTGGTATATTTTTGCTATACGAATTCCTAAAAAAGTATTTTTGTTTCAAAATCAAGTTTAAAATCATGGCTAAATCAAAATTAGAGTACATTTGGTTGGATGGCTACAAGCCAACGCAAAGTTTACGTTCTAAGACTAAAATTGAGAACAATTTTAGCGGCAAATTAGAAGACCTAGATATGTGGTCTTTCGATGGTTCTTCTACTCAGCAAGCGGAAGGTGGTTCTTCTGACTGTTTATTGAAGCCAGTTTATGTTTGCCCAGATCCAGCGCGCCGTGATGGTTATTTAGTTATGTGTGAAGTATTAAACGCAGATGGAACTCCACACGAGTCTAATGGTCGTGCTACAATTGATGATGATGATAATGATTTCTGGTTCGGTTTTGAGCAAGAGTATTTCCTTTGGGATCCAGAAACAAATAAGCCTTTAGGTTTTCCAGCAAATGGGTATCCAGAGCCACAAGGACCTTACTACTGCTCAGTAGGTGCAAAAAATGCATTCGGTCGTGAAATTATTGAAGAGCATATGGACTTGTGTATCGATGCAGGTTTAAATATAGAAGGTATTAACGCTGAGGTAGCAGCTGGACAATGGGAATTCCAAATGTTCGCTAAAGGTGCTAAACAAGCAGGCGATGAAATCTGGTTAGGTCGTTATATTTTAGAGCGTTTAGGCGAGAAATATGGTGTTGCAATCAACTGGCACTGCAAGCCTTTAGGAGAATTAGACTGGAACGGTTCAGGTATGCACGCGAACTTCTCTAATACGGTATTACGTACAGCTGGAAATAAGGAAGCATATGACAAAATTTGTCAATCATTCGCTCCATTTGTGAAAGAACACATTGAAGTGTATGGTGCTGACAATCACATGCGTTTAACTGGAAAGCATGAAACAGCTTCGATTCACGATTTCTCTTATGGAATCTCAGATCGCGGTGCGTCGATTCGTATCCCTATCGCAGCAGTAGAAAAAGGATGGAAAGGTTGGTTAGAAGACCGTCGTCCTAACTCAGCTGCAGATCCATATAAAGTGGCTGCTCGTATTATTAAGACGGTTAAAACAGCCAAATAAGAATACATTTATTAAGCATTTATATACTTTTATAGACAAGATGGCGGGTTTTCCCGCCATTTTTGTTTTACCTTTGCATCCTGATTTCAGGTATGAAAAAAGTCGCTTTTTACACTCTTGGTTGCAAATTGAATTTTGCCGAATCCAGCTCCATCGCTCGATCTCTCGAACCGATGGGTTTTATTCGTGCGGAGTTTCAGGATCATCCCGATTTGTTTGTCATTAATACCTGTAGTGTAACGGAACAGGCAGATAAGAAGTGTAAGAAAGTTGTTCGTGAAGCGAAGAAAGTTAATCCGAATTCGACGGTTGTAATTATTGGCTGTTATGCGCAGTTGAAACCCGAGGAAATTTCAGCTATTCCAGGTGTTGATTTAGTGTTAGGCGCGAATGAGAAGTTTCAATTGCCCTCCTTACTACCACCCTATTTACATCGCGAATCTGCGGATTTGCCTAAGTTAATTGCCTCCGAGATCCGCTACGATCTCGATTACCATGCGTCCTATTCTGTGAATGATCGCACGCGTACCTTTTTAAAGGTGCAGGATGGCTGCGATTATCCATGTTCTTATTGCACGATTCCTTTAGCTCGTGGTCAATCTCGTTCGGATACGGTTGATAAAGTATTGGGTTTAATTGAAGAGATTTCTGCCAAAGGTGTCAAGGAAATTGTCCTGACCGGAGTAAATATCGGTGATTTTGGCATTCAAAACGGAAAGCGCGTCGAAACATTCTTCCAGCTTGTACAAGCAATTGAAGAGAAATCATCTATTCAGCGTTTCCGCATTTCATCCATTGAGCCTAATTTATTG
The DNA here is from genome assembly GCA_041175285.1 of Bacteroidota bacterium. Taxonomy (GTDB): domain Bacteria; phylum Bacteroidota; class Bacteroidia; order Cytophagales; family Spirosomataceae; genus Aquirufa. The sequence continues at coordinate 15,263 of JBEDFG010000008.1, forward strand.
ACTTCTGAAATGATTGCGTTTTTAGGGGCTTCAACTAAGTTTGTTCCTCATTTCCATATTCCCTTGCAATCAGGATCGAATGCGGTTTTGCGTTTGATGAAGCGCCGCTATCAGCGAGAATTATACGTTGATCGCGTAACGTCCATTAAAGAAGTAATGCCCAATGCGTGCATCGGAGTCGATGTGATAGTGGGCCATCCAGGAGAAACGCCTGAATTATTTTTAGAGACTTATGAGTTTCTGAATGGTTTAAATATCTCCTATTTACACGTTTTCCCTTATTCTGAGCGTCCCAATACCTATGCGGTGGATATCAAGCCTAAAGTGGATGGTATGCAAAAAGCGCAGCGTTCGAAGATGTTACATATTTTATCCGATAAAAAGCGTCGTGCTTTTTATGAGTCTCAAGCCGGTTTAAAAGGTCAGGTATTGTTTGAGGAATCTGCTGCTCCAGGCACGATGGAAGGATTTTCTGAAAACTACGTTCGCGTAGTTGTACCTTTTGACCCTTTGCAAATCAATACCGTTCAGCAAGTGCGATATAAGTCGCTGAGTGAGACGGGTGAGATGTTAGGGGTGGTTTTAGAGCATTAGTCCGGAGGAATTTAGTCCGAAGTCCGGAGGGGAAATCACATCTTCATTTATTTATTGCACACACTTTGCCTTCGGACTTATTCCCTGCGGACTGTTTTCGCAGACAACTAAAAACAAAAAAGTCGAAAGCTAGTAGCCTCCGACTTTTTGATTGAAACAAAACCACAAGAACCATTACTTGCGGGTTTGTTGAAGTTGAATTACTCAGCTAGTGACTCGTCGTGTTGTGAGATATCCAATCCTAATCTTTCTTCTTCCTCATTTACACGTAACGGAATGATTTTGTCTGTAACGATCAAAAGGATATAAGATAAACCAAAAGCAAATGCTGATACAATTGCTAAGGCTAACAAGTGCTTAAAGAATAAAGAGGTTTCTCCGTAGAATAGTCCTTGCTCGGCAACTGCAGCATTAACAGCAGATGTTGCGAAAATTCCGGTCATTAACATACCGACCATACCGCCTAAACCGTGGCAAGGGAAAACGTCTAATGTATCATCTAAGTTTGAAGATGCTCTCCAGTGTGCTGCAATATTAGAAACAATGGCAGCAACAACTCCGATGAAAATTGCAACAGGAACAGTTACAAAACCTGATGCAGGTGTGATAGCTACTAAACCTACTACCGCACCAATACAGAAACCTAAGGCAGAAACTTTTTTGCCACGTGTAACATCAAATAAGATCCAAGATAAACCTGCAGCTGCAGCTGCTACGTGTGTTGTTGCGAAAGCGGTAACCGCTAAACCGTTTGCTCCTACTGCAGATCCAGCATTAAAACCGAACCATCCGAACCATAACAAGCCCGTTCCTAATAGTACGTAAGGAATGTTTGCTGGAGGCAAGATATTAGACTCCATGTGAGACTTACGACGACGTAAGTATAAAGCTCCTGCTAATGCAGCCCAACCTGCAGACATGTGAACAACAGTTCCTCCTGCAAAATCCAAAACGCCTAAGTTAAATAAGAAACCATCTGGGTGCCATGTCCAGTGTGCTAAAGGAGCATAAACCACTACACAGAAAAGAACCATAAATAGAACAAACGCACGGAAGTTAATACGCTCAGCTAAGGCACCAGAGATTAACGCTGGAGTGATAACGGCAAACTTCATTTGGAAAAATGCGAATAAAGCGAATGGAATAGTGAATTTTAATTGATCCGCTGATCCTAAAGATAATTTGTGATCAAATACGCCATTGAACATGAAGAATGTTCTAGGGTCTCCAATCCAGCCACCTAAAGAGTCACCGAACGCTAAAGAGAAACCGAATACAATCCAAATCACCGAGATAACTCCCATGGCGATGAACGATTGTAACATCGTTGAGATCACGTTTTTGTGATTCACCATTCCACCGTAGAAATACGCTAATCCAGGTGTCATCAATAATACTAAGCCAGAAGCTACAATCATCCAGGCTGTATCACCTGTGTCCAGGCCTTCTGTAGGCATTGTACCAGGAACTGAGGTCGTGAACAAGGCTAGTACAGCTACCGCTAATAATACTAATAACGGGATCCAAGTTGGTTTTTGTGTCGTCATGTTTTTAAATGTTAAGGGTGGATATAATTAAAACTTATAAATGAAGTGCATTCCTAAGGTAGTTTGTGATTTTTGATCTTTATCATCGCCATCAATGAATTGAGCTGTTTTATAAGAATCAGTGCGTAATTCAGGCTTGATTAATAAATGCCCTTCAGCTGCTGTAAAAGTAGCTGTTAAAGTGAATGAGCTAACATCAGTACCAGAACCATCCGCTGCACGTAGGGAACGAGCACCTGATGTGTTGTCAAAAACTTCGTAACGACCACCCATACTAAACTTATCAGTGAAAGCATAGTTTGAGTAAAGTGCAACACCGCCCCACGTTTTGCTATCACCTACGTTTCCACCACCTTGGAAATCACCTGTTTGTGATCCATATGCAGCGTTAACTCCTAAAAGGTACTTAGGTGTGATTTGGTAAGATGTAGTTAAGTCTAACAAGTTATAGCTGCCTGAATCGTCTTTTCCAGATGATAATGGAGCTGATTCATTTGAACTGATACCATTTACATACACATTCCATCCAGCAGCTGGTGAGGTGAATATTTGGTAGATGAAACCTTTGGACGAATTGTTGTCATTTAAATTATCCACATTGTTGACCAATCCAACCATGGCAGAAAATTTGTCAGAGAATGCGTAATTCGCTTTAGCACCAATGTGATAGAAAGGTCCATTGTTGAAGAGATTAGAAAGTGAATAGTTGTAATTAATGGGAGCGTCGATTACCTCATATCCGATATGAGTACCAAATTGACCCACAGTTAAGGTTAATTTGTCACTTGCTTTCCAGTTAAAGTAAGCTTGTTTGATGGCCAAAGCAGTACTTGCTTTTCCTGCTCCTAAAGGTCCGATCACGTTACCATATTGTCCAAGGTCAGCGTTAGGTCCGAATGTTAAATCAACCACTACATCGGCAGATTTAGTAGCATATCCAAATTTCGTTTGGACAAGTCCTAATGAAAATTGATTTGACTTCTGGTCGAAAGCTCTTTCGTATCCAGAGGCTCCTAAGTTACTTCTGCTAGACGGGCTATTGAAATTCAACATATAGTATGAATCAATGTAACCTGAGAAAGAAAACTTGGGAGCTTCCGCTTCTTTTTCTTGGGAAAATCCACAAAATGCTGTTGCGGCAAATAGGGCTGTTAGGATCGTTTTTTTCATAAGGGCAATTGTTTAAGAGTAAATAATGCTTGATTACAATTCAAAGATGAAGCCTTAAATTGTACTTTCCAAATATTTGTAACAAATTTTTAACCTATTTTTTATCTTTTTTCAAAAAAAAGACAAAAAGTAGTTAAAAATTAAACCTTTAAATCGTGATTTTACAAAAATAAAAATAAAATAGGGTTAAAATGAAACTTACAAAATTTGATTCTTAGAAAAATATAAAACTAGAATGTGTGATTGTAGTCAGGTGGAGTTTGACTTTTTTAAGATTAGAGATAATAGAGTATAGAGTATAGA
>JBEDFG010000009.1:0-17521 GCA_041175285.1 Bacteroidota bacterium
ACTTTTTCAACCTTTTCTGCCTGCATTTTATTCGCATCAGATACTGCTAACCGCGCTCCGGAAGGAATTTGATTCAAGGTGTAATAAGCAGTTTCATGGAGCAATGGATCCCCAGATTCATTACGAACTCCTTCTAACTTGAACTCGTGAATATAATATTGACGTAAGCCATCTATAACCAAACGAACTTTACGCTTATCTGCAGAAACTTCTATTGCCGCTATTTTCAAATCCTTCAATTCAATAATCGGACTTCCGTATTGGTGTTGGTATTTGTAGATATAAGACCTCAAGGCATAAGAAGCCGCTTTTTTCACTGAATTTACATCGACCGCTTGGGTGAAACTAATTTCAAATCCATCGGGTCTTGCATGCATATTTTCAATTTCAAATGGCATTTCACCATTCCAAAATAGGCGCTGAAGTCCAAATTCACTCTTTCCTGTGGAGCCCCATCCGCGAGATGTCATTCCTACGAACATGGATCCATCTAAACCGAAACGCTCACGTAAAATTCCAGATTGAAAACCTTCGCGGTAATTGATACAGAAACCTTGATAAACGCCATTTACCTTTTCCAAGCTCATGCGCATTACTTTGGATTGACCTTGGTCGGCCACAAAATACTGTCCTGGGAATGGGCTAAATTTCCCCTTAGTGGAGTCTTGCACGATATCAGAGGTACTAATTCCCATAATTGCATGTGGAAACCAGACAGCAGGTAACTTCAAGTTTTTCACTTTGGCAGCTGCTTCATACATCGGAGCGCCATTATCTTGAATTTCTTCTAACGTTAATTTAAATGGGCTATTGGGTTCTTTTGCCCATTTCAAACCACCTGGATTACCAGCAAAATCACCCTTAGCTAAATGTGTCACGCGGCCAGAACCAACCCAATCTCCCTGATTTTCTCCATAAAAAATATCCCCTTCATCGTTGATCGAGTATCCTGCAGGAGAGCGTAATCCTGCTGAATGCGGCTCCATGGAACCATCCGGCTTGATCTTTAAAAGCCAGCCGCGCCATTTGGCAAATTTACCTTCCCCGAAACCTACCCATGCAAGATTTAAGGTCACCAACATATCTCCATTTTTGTCAAAAACGGGCCCATATGTATATTCATGATAATTTCCAGAAAGGTCAAACTGGTAGATCGGCACGTATAAATCTGCAACACCATCTCGGTCAGTATCTGTAATTTTTGTTAATTCACCACGTTGCGAACAGTAGAAAGAACCGTCCTTGTATGCCAAACCCAACACCTCGTGTAGACCACTCGCAAAACGCTTGTAATGTACTTGGTGATTTTCCTTTTGATACGGATTTTCAATGATCCAGATTTCGCCGTGTCGAGTACTTACCGCCACACGACCATCTGGCATCGTGGCTAAACCACCCACTTCTAACGAAATGTCTCTAGGAATCGGCAATGTCTTAATTTCATAATAATCCTGCTCTGATTTAGCGGATTTTTTCTGTGCCATTGCTCCCATTGGAAGCATTAAACAAATGACTAAAAAGCTATATAAATATCTCATCTTATTACGATTACCAAATGATCTGATAGGTTAAACTTGTTCCCTGAATGGCTTGTCGGCCTGCCGACAAATCTACCCCTCCTCCTGATGTTTGTACAAAGTAGGTTTGGTCTTTGAGCCCCACTAAACTTGCGTTTACTGAAGCGATTTGCTTGGGCGGTGAGATGACATAGTCAATGGCAGATTGCATGGAGCTTGCCGACTTAAATGTTATCGTACGCTTTAAACCAATATTATTTGCTGCAGAAACAATACGATCTTCCAACTGCATTTTTGCTGAAGCCCAATCGTACATAAAGACTGGTCGGCCTTGCTCTATTTTATATCCTTTATATACCAAATCCGTCGCTTGAAGTGAATCAGGCTGAGCTTGGTGATCCCATGTTAGTGGGAAGCGCCCATCTAAAACGATGGTAACTCCAAGAGGTTCGGCTGTTTGAGGCTCTCCACGATCATGCCACATTTGGGTGGCGTTTAAGAAAGGTCCGCGCCAAACTTGAAGAAGCGCACCTTGTTTCAAATCATATGAATAATGCAGACCTGAGGGATCCCCAACGTGAATAACATGTGTTTTTTTCTTTCCCAGATGAAACGCAAATGAACGTTGCATGACAGGTTCTGCATTGGCTTTTACTTCCACTAAGCCAACAGCCTCTGGATCAATCATTGATTTGCGATCATGCAACACAACGGGATGAGAACCAATTCGTTTCACAATTAAACCCAGGGCTTGAGGTCCCCAAGGGAAATCTTTAATGTGAATCAATTCCAGCTGATGTTTTCCTGCGGTTAAAAACGTGGACTGGGTTACTTTATCTGAATACCAGTGAGCTCCTTTATTCAATTCTTTCCCGTCAATTTTCAACACACCATCACCAGTCCAATGGGTTAGAAATTCATAGTTATCAGATTCTGGAATAGTTAATTCGGATTGATAGCGAATCAAATAATCATTTTTGGCAGGAATAACTTTCACAGTTAATTTCGGAAGAGTGCCAGAACTAACAGGACTAGCTTGTCCAATGACTGGTTCTGTAAATTTTCCCGTATAATACGTGTATTTGACTTCTCCCAAGCTAGCAGAAGGTTTGTCATACGTTTCATAACGAATGTTTCGGAAAGCAACTGGCCCGTGATCACCTTGAATTCGAATGGGGCCAAAAGCCGCCTCTGCATCGAAAAGTGCTCCCCGTGTCATCCCTGAAACTTCAATATTTTCATGAATCAAAATCCCATTTAAGATAACGGATTTAAAGCGCGCATTTTGAATTTTCTTTCCAGATGCATCGAAGCGAGGCGCTTGAAAATCAATTTCAATGGTTTGCCAGGTACCAGGTGCTTTACATGCATTTTGCAAGGGAGCGTACCCTTCATAACCCTGATTTCCTTTTCCGCGAGCTTCATCCCAGCGCTCATAAATTCCGCCACAATCACCGAAATTCAATTTGGTTTTACCCCAAGAATCATAAAGTTGAACTTCATAACGCCCTTGTAAATAGATACCCGAATTGGCTCCTTTGGGAAGCATAAAATCCATGATCAAACGCATATCGCCATGATTGAGTTGAAAAGTCAAATCATCTGTGCGCTGGTATTTGCCATGTCTTAATGTATTCAACAAAACACCTTTTCCGGTGGCTACCTGAAAACTAGTGTCCGTGTAAGTTGCTCGAACGGCACCCTCGATGGACCAATTGGTACTTGGCTGAGCAAATGCTTGTAAGTCTGTGAGAGGTATGGTTTGCTGAGCGAAACTTGTCCATGAAAGCAGCAAAAGCAATAGTGTTTTCCGCATGGGTAATTGATTAAATAGGTTCTTTGAAACAAATCTAATAAAATAACTGAACAATTTCATCGGCACAAATAGGATCGTGGTAGCAAAATATCCATAAGAATATATCAAAATTTGTTACTTTGGTTTTTCAGTCACGAAACGAAATGATCAAAAGTAATTTTACTACGCGTTCCATATTACTCCATCTATTATTTTGGGCGTGCTTGTTGGCATTACCCATATTATTAGGCCCTAGTTCACAATCAACGGATCCCGTTGAGATGCAACGACACTTTCAATGGAACTTATTTTTCTTTGTTTTTGGGCTAGCAAACATCCCCATTTTCTACATCAACACGGAAATCCTAATTCCTAAGGTGCTTAAGAAATACAATATACTTATGTATTTGGGTTTCTTAATTTTAGGCTTCTTTGTGATGGTTTGGCTCAATGACTTCATTTTCGACTTTATGTTTCCAGACCGGGAGGTCGGCCCGCGAAGAGGTGGAGGCGGCATGAAACGTTTCACTTATTTACGTATTATATTCCAATATTTATTCATCATTGCCATAGGAATAAGCTATCGTTTTCTGTCTGATAATTTGAAAGAACAAGAAGCAAAAAAGGAGGAAGAAAATGAACGGCTTAAATCAGAACTTTCATTTTTGAGATCTCAAATCAGCCCACATTTCATGTTTAATGTACTGAATAGCATTGTTTCTCTTTCTCGCAGAAAGCCAGAAAGCGTCGAGCCCGTTGTGATTAAATTGTCGGAACTGATGCGGTATATGATCTATGAAACGAGTGATTCTAAGGTAGCGATCAGCAAAGAAAACAACTATTTGGAATCCTATATTGAGTTGCAAAGGTTACGCTTTGGCACGGACATTCAAATCAATTATGAGTCTAGCTCTACGAATCCTTCGGGGACAATTGAACCCATGTTACTTATCCCATTTGTTGAAAACGCCTTTAAACATGGCGTAGGGATGGTAAGCAATCCTACCATTTCAATCCGCCTAAATGATACACCAGAAGCGCTTACATTTGAAGTTATTAATCAAGTGAGCAAACAGCCGATGGAGCACAAAGATGAAAGTTCGGGAATCGGATTAACGAATGTGCGACGCCGATTAGAATTATTGTATCCAGAGACTCACACATTAGCTATTACGGAGGAAAATGGAGAATATCGAGTATCGTTAACGATCAAACACGCGTAAATTATGGAAGAGGTTCAAGAGCAATTCAAAGAATTACCTTCAACGCTGTTGCGTTGCATTGCGATAGATGATGAGAGCTTAGCCTTGGATTTAGTAGAGGACAATATTGCCAAAGTCCCTTTTCTCAAATTAGATGCACGTTGCCGCAATGCATTCGAGGCAATCGAATATTTACAAAATAATCAAGTCGACTTAATCTTCTTGGATATTCAGATGCCTGGTTTGACAGGGGTTCAGTTTTTAGAAGGATTGACACATAAGCCAATGGTTATTTTTGTGACTGCTTACCAACAATATGCGCTGGAGGGATTTAATTTGGATGTCATCGATTATGTGTTGAAACCTATTTCTTTTGAGCGCTTTTTAAAGGCATCTCATAAAGCATTAGATTTTTATAAAAGTAAATTAGCACTTCAGGGACTAGGGCCTACAGCTGAAACGAAAGCAGATTATATTTTCATACATGCGGATTACTCGTTGATGAAAATCATGTTTGATGACATTTTATACATTGAAGGTCTTAAGGATTACATCAAAATACATTTGCGGACACAAAAATTTCCGGTGGTTTGTCGGATGACGATGAAGCTTATTGCGGAGCGTCTTCCCGCTGATTCGTTTCTACGCATACATAAATCATTTATCGTATCGCTCAAGAAAATTGAATCAATTCGCAATCAGAAGGTCAAAATTGGCGAAAATCACATTCCATTAAGTGACAGTTATTCCGAACAATTCTACCAAACGATCGGGTATCAAAAAACGTAAAGAATTACGTAACTTTGAATCTTTGGTGAAATTAGCTTTATGTCCATACTCAAAAAACTTGCGGGGGAAACGCTGTCCTATGGTTTCAGTACAATACTAGGGCGTTCGCTAAATTTCCTTCTTGTTTTTGTTCATACTTGGGCGTTTTTGCCCGCTGAGCTTGGGATCAATGTGAAATTATACGGATACATGGCCATCGCCAATATTTTGTATACCTATGGCATGGAAACGGCCTATTTTCGTTTTGCCAAAGAAGCTCCTGAGAAATATTACCAACTGATTTTAACGGCTATCATCGCAACTTCCGGAGCATTTACACTCGGATTATTTTTGTTTGCAGAACCGATTATGCAGTCGCTTGGGTATCCCGGAAAAGGTCTTTTTCTAAATTGGCTCGCATTAATTTTGGCGATTGACGCAATTACAGCCATTCCATTTGCTAAACTTCGTCTGGAACAAAAAATCAAAAAATTTGTCACAGCTAAGATCGTTTCGATCCTGGTGAATGTAGGTTTAAATCTATTGTTTTTGTTGGTGTTTAAGCCAATTCACGCAGGAGAATTCGGACAATCACTCCCAACAATTTTCAAAGAATTATATGTACCAGAAATTGGTGCAGGTTATATTTTCCTGGCGAATTTAATTGCAAATGCTAGTTTATTTTATTGGCTAAAGGATGAATTCAAGGCGTACCGTTGGCGCTGGGATTGGGTGGAATTTAAAGGTCTATGGATCTATGCTTATCCGATTATGTTCATGAGTCTGGCGGCGATGTTCAACTTGATGTTTGACCGTTTGTTACTAGAAGAATTTTTGCCTGCAGGATTTTACCCAGGAAAAACTTCGCAGGATGCATTGGGTATTTATGGGAATTGTTACAAGCTTTCCGTGTTTATGAGTTTAGCGATTCAAGCATTTAAATACTCGGCGGAGCCATTCTTTTTAGGTAAGAAATCCGAAAGTAATAGTCAAGCTAATTTGGCTCTCGTGACCCATTGGTTTGTAATTGTTTGTACGCTTTTGTGGGTAGGCGTTTCCGTGAATCTATTTTGGATTAAGACCTTATTCCTTCGCCAATCGATCTATTGGGAAGGTATTGGGATTGTGCCAATTTTATTATTAGCCAATTTATTTTTGGGCGTATATTATACACAGTCTGTGTGGTTCAAGCAAACCAACAAAACGTATGTTGGAACAGTCATCACCTTGATTGGCTTAGGAGTTACGTTGCTGGGAAACATTATATTTATTCCTATTTATGGGTATATGGCATGTGCTTATTCATTTTTAGGTTCAAGCATCGTCATGACGGTATTGAGTTTTATAGGTGGCCAAAAATATGCTCCAGCTCCTTACCGGTGGAAAAGTGATTTAGGTTACTTAGTTTTAGGAGGAATTTGTATTTATATAGGAAGCCTAACTTGGATTTCGGTACCGCTGGTCACAGCTAATTTGGGCCTAATCATTGTTATGGTATTTATAGCACTATATGAATTTCGGTGGCATTCGGGCAAACCCCAATTGAAGGTATAATATGAAGCAGGAATTACGTACGCAATATTTAACCTTGAAGCTGAAAATCGGCCAAATGCTTGCGCGCCTGAATGAAACGGAGGGGACAATTAAGCAATTGGAGAATGACTTGGCTAGAGTAAATGCAGAATTAATTGAAAAAACGAAGCAGCTTGCGGATGTCAATGCGAAAGCAAAAGAATATGAGAAAAGCTTTAAAAAATCAGATAAAATTGGTAAACTTGTAGTTAGTACAGACAACACAGAGGCCTCAAAAGCTGAACTGAAGAAAAAATTAGATAGTTATATAGTAATTATAGATCATTGTATTGAGCAATTACGCAAACCATGAGTAACAAACTACCTTGCAACCTATTATTGGGAATACAAAATGTCTCTCTACGGGTAAGTGAACAGGAAGAATCGTGTGTGCGAAATGCAGCATTATTAGTGAACCGCTTAGTTAAATTTTACGAGAAAGAGACAAACAGCACAGATCCCAATAAAGTAATGGCCCTTGTGGCGCTGGATTTAGCTATGTGTGGTATAAAATTTGATTCGGAACATAAAGAATTGCATCACAATGTTCATTCAGAAAATAGCCAATTAATCGAATTGGTATCTGAATTTACCTTATAAACCCAATTTCTTTTCAGGCAGTTTACAGAGCGCCAATGTTTAAACACACATTCGTTCTATGACTATATTATCGCTTATTATCCCCTTGTTATCACTTGCAGGTGGGTTATTTGCTGGAAAAGTTTTCTTTTCCAAAGTGAACAAAAACTTGGAGGCTGATGCGCAAAGCAAGGCCGACGAAATCCTAAAAAATGCCGCTTTCGCAGCTGAAAACCTGAAAAAGGATCGCATGCTCGAAGCAAAAGAAAATTTCCTTCGTTTACGAGGTGAGTTCGAAGAGGAATCTCAAGCTAAAAAGAGTATCCTGCTAGAAAACGAACAAAAACTGCGTGAAAAAGAGCGTATGTTGGCGCAACAACAAGAGCAGCAGCGTATCGCTGATCAAGAGTTGCAATCGCAAAAGCAAAGCATTCAATCCAAAGAAGAAAACTACCGCAAAAAATTTGAAGAGGTTGAAAAAGTTCGCGCTGAAGCTGAATCAATGCTTGCGAATCAAATCAATCAATTGGAGAAAATTGCAAATCTTTCGGCTGATGAGGCACGCCAACAGCTGATCGATGCATTGAAAGCAGAGGCTGAGTCAAAAGCGAGTTCAATCGTCAAGCAAGCGATCGAGGAAGCCAAATTAACGGCTACCAAAGAGGCGAAGAAAGTGGTCATTGAAACAATCCAACGGACTGCCGCTGAAAATGCAATTGAAAACTGTGTATCTGTTTTCAATATCGAATCAGACGACATTAAAGGTAAAATTATTGGTCGTGAAGGTCGTAACATTCGTGCGCTGGAAGCGGCGACAGGTGTCGAATTCATTGTAGATGATACACCGGAAGCGATTATCATTTCAGGATTTGATCCTGTGCGTCGTGAGATTGCACGTCTATCCCTACATCGTTTAGTACAAGATGGCCGTATCCACCCAGCTCGTATTGAAGAGGTTGTTAATAAGACCAAAAAGAATATCGATGACGAGATTATTGAAATCGGCGAAAAGACGGTAATAGATCTAGGTATTCACGGATTACATCCAGAATTAATTAAGATGATTGGCCGGATGCGTTTCCGTTCTTCTTATGGTCAAAACCTATTGCAACACTCACGTGAAGTAGCTAAACTTTGTGCAACGATGGCTGCTGAATTAGGCCTTAATGCGAAGCTTGCGAAGCGTGCGGGATTATTGCATGATATTGGAAAAGTTTGGCATGAAGAACCAGAACTTCCTCACGCATTGTTGGGTATGGAGTTAGCACAAAAATACAAGGAGCATCCAGAAGTTTGTAATGCCATCGGTGCTCACCATGATGAGTGCGAAATGACATCCATGATTTCTCCTATTATTCAAGTATGTGATGCGATCTCGGGTTCTCGCCCAGGAGCTCGTCGGGAAATGATGGAATCTTACATGAAACGTCTTCGTGATTTAGAGGCATTGGCAACTTCCTTCCAAGGGGTTCAAAAATGCTATGCGATTCAAGCGGGTCGTGAACTGCGTATCTTAGTAGATGCGGAGCATGTAACGGATGAAAAAGCATCGAATTTATCTTTTGATATTTCACAAAAAATTGAAAAAGAAATGCAATATCCAGGGCAGATCAAAGTAACGGTTATCCGTGAAATGAGAGCTGTAAATTTTGCCAAATAAGTTTCTTGATATTTCGTTGAACGGCAAATCACGTTCGACATTTTTACCTATTTTTGCTAACGCTGCCGGGGTCTTCAACCCCGGCAGCGTTTACCGTTTTTATGGTTTTAATCACCCCGACAACAGCGCAACATTGGCAGGCATATTATGCCCTGAGGTTCTCAGTTCTTAGAGAACCCTGGAATCAGCCGCATGGATCTGAAGTTTTACAAGATGAAGCTACAGCTATTCATGTCATGGCGGTAACTCAAGATGAAAAAGTGCTCGGTGTGGCACGCATGCACGAATCTGGAACACAGCAGGGTCAAGTTAGATGCGTGGCGGTGGCGACGGACCAACAAGGCAAGGGAATTGGAAAACTGATTATGAGTTACTTGGAAATGGTAGCAAAGGAAAAAGGTTGGAGAGAGATTGTACTTGAGGCGCGGGAAAATGCAGTGCCATTCTACGAAAGCCTAGGGTATTCGATGATAGAAAAATCGTATTTGTTATTTGGGGAGATCCAACACTTCCGAATGAAAAAAGCGCTACCCCTTTCGGAATAGCGCTTCAAAATTAATGGCTATGTTCAAGTCCTTGAGCACTCGGAATTTGATTAAACTCAATTCCTGACTTCTTCTCATCCTTGAAAGCCTCTTTCGGCTTAATACTCAAAATTTGAAATAACTCTTTATCAGACTTCGCATCAGGATTTGGTGTAGTTAATAACACATCTCCTGAGAAAATCGAATTCGCACCAGCCATAAAGCAAAATGCTTGACCTTCATAATTAAGTTCTAAACGTCCAGCGGATAAACGAACCGCTGATTTTGGCATCATGATTCGTGCCGTTGCAATAACGCGCACTAAATCCCAAACGGAAGCTGTCTTTTGATTTTCAAATGGCGTCCCTTCAACAGGCACCAAGTTATTTACGGGAACCGATCCTGGGTGTTCTGGCAAATTAGCCAACGTCAATAACATCCCAATTCGATCGGCGATTGTCTCCCCCATTCCAATAATTCCTCCAGAGCAAACGGACAATTTAGCTTTACGTATATTCCCTAAGGTTTCTAAGCGATCATCATACGTACGCGTTGAGATTACATCGTCGTAATATTCCTCACTCGTATCGATATTATGATTATAGGCGTATAATCCAGCATCTTTCAACTTCTGTGCTTGATCTTCAGAAAGCATCCCTAAGGTGCAACAAACTTCCATGCCAAGGGAATTGACCCCTTTGACCATATCTAACACGCGATCAAAATCTTTGTTATCACGAACTTCACGCCAAGCAGCCCCCATGCAAAAACGAGAACTCCCATTTTCTTGAGCACGTACTGCAGCTTGAATCACCTCCTCATAAGGCAACAATTTTTGCACCTTCACATTCGTATGATAGCGAGCAGCTTGCGAGCAATATGAACAATCCTCAGGGCATCCTCCAGTTTTGATCGACAAGAGCGTGCTAATTTGCACCTCGTTCGGATCGTGATACTGCCGATGAACAGTCGCAGCTTGATATACTAAATCCAAAAACGGTTGGTTGAAAATTTGCTCAACCTCTTCTCGTGTCCAGTTATTTCTAATCATATTATCAATAGTTCTAATCTAATTCAATCATGTAAGGCATTAAAGCCAAAAATCCTTCTCTTTTCTTCATGCGATCAAGCTCCCAAATCGACTTAGTCCATGGCATATGTTCCTTCACAAAACGCTCTTGCATAGAAGACTCTGAAAATGCAGAAGACACCAATTCGTCCACGAAAGATTTGGCCTTAGGATAAACCTGAACCTTATAGGAAGCAGGTCGCATGTGTGCTCGATCCGCCGCAATTTCTATGGCCCGATTCAGTCCTCCCAATTCGTCCACCAGGCCAATTTGTTTTGCTTGTACTCCTGTCCATACACGACCTCCCGCAATTGACTTCAACCGAGCCAAGGACATTTTACGACCCGCAGCAGCTTTTGATGTAAATGATTCGTACCCTTGATCAACCATCCGCTGTACAACTGATTTTTCAAAATCCGATAAGGTACTTGCCGAACTTAAAAAGTTCGAATGCGCATGTGTATTCACATGATCCTGTGTTATCCCTAATTTATTTTTGAAGAAATTATCCAAGTTCAACCATTGAGCAAAAATACCAATTGAACCCGTAATGGTCGTTGGCTGTGCAACAATCACATCCGTTCCCATCGCCATATAATAACCACCAGAAGCAGCATAAGTAGACATCGATGCAATGACCGGCTTCACATTCTTAGCCAATAAAATTTCGCGCCACATGATATCAGATGCCAAAGATGACCCCCCTGGTGAATCGATTCGCAAAACAATCGCTTTAACGGATTTATTATCACGCAACTTGCGTAATTCTTTAACAAAATCATCTGACCCGATGGTGCCGTCACCACCGCGCGTACCCACAATTTCGCCCTCTGCCACCAGAACTGCTATTTTAGATGTCCCTTCTACTTCGGCGATCGGATTTTTAGCTTTAAGATAGTCGGCCAATTTCACATACGTCAAATCATCGGTTGGCTTCTTTTTAGTTGCCGCCCGCATTTGACCCTCAAATTCATCCCAATAGCCTAAGGTTAATAATCCAGCTTTTTGTGCATTAGCTGGATCCATCGCCTGCAGAGAATCAGCCATTGTATTCAAGCGATCTGTTGAAATATTTCTGCTTACCGAAATCTTTTTGAAAATCTCTTTATTGATCGATTGAATAAAAGAAAGCGTTTGCATTCGGTTTTCAGGACTCATGTCCTCTCGCAAGAAAGGTTCAACCGCAGATTTATATTGGCCTACACGAAATACAAGTGGCTCGATTTCCAACTTATCAAATGCGCGCTTGAAAAACATATATTGAACTGAAATTCCATTAAAATCAAGAATTCCTGCAGGGTTCAGATATACTTTGTCGGCAACCGAAGCCAAATAATACCCCTTTTCCGAATACGAATTCGCATAGGCATAAATAAACTTCTTAGACTCCTTAAATTTAGCTAAAGCATCCCTGATCTCAGATAATTGAGCATAACCCGCTAATGGAAAACTTACATCTAAGTATATACCTTTAATTTTTGGATCTACACGGGCCCGCTCTAACGCAGAAAGCACTTGAATCAGACCTAATTTATCTGTATTTGAAAAGAAAGGGTTTGGAATGTCACTTAAAGGACTGTCTTCTGTGGATGCATTTTCCACAATAGGCCGATTGAAATCTAATTTGAGAATCGAATTGCCTTTGACTTCATATTCAGAATCAGAACTACTAACAATCGAACCTACACCTACGACAATCAGTAAACTGATAAATAGGAATAGAAATAATCCGAAGACAGTTGCAAACGCATATTTAACAAATTGCCACATAAGGTATTAGTTAGAAAAAACGAATTTCGTATTCATGCCGCAATTTTGGCAAAAAATAGGTCAAATGGCCTATCCAAAGTTTTTACGGTAATCTTCTCGTGACTGACGAATAACTTCATGGGCAATTTCGCGACCATATACATCATCGATATCTACTGCATTTGAAGTTGTCTCCCCAGGTAACATTTTATACGTCCAAAAATAGTGACGCAAACGTTGTACAATATCCTTGGGAGCATCCGAAATATCACGCCATTTACCATAAATCGGGTCATCCTTTAACACTGCAATAATTTTATCATCCGCCTCACCCTTATCAATCATTCGAATTCCACCAATGGGAATCGCTTGACATAAAATATCTCCATGCGTAATCGCACGCTCCGAAAGTACCAAAATATCCAAAGGATCCCCATCCCCTTGCGTAATATCTTTCCCTGAATATTTACGCGCCAATTCTGCAATACCCTCTGCGCAATAAGTCTGTGGCAAAAAACCATACAAAGCCGGAACAATATTCGAGAACTTCTGTGGCCGATCAATTTTTAAATAACCCGTTTGCTTATCTATCTCATACTTAACGGTGTCCGTCGGTACAATTTCAATAAACGCAGTTACTTGATCTGGCATTTGTTCGCCAATTTGGATTCCATGCCAAGGATGTGCTTTAAAAAAGTTACGATTCATTTGATTTTCTGTTTACTCAACTTAGGTCATTTCTGGGCGCAAATTACAAAAAAATAAGGAAATTCCGGTAGACATCCCGTAATTCATCCGTTGCATCCGCTATGCTTTCCATGAAAATTCGCTAAATTTAGCGTTTGATTTTAAACGCCCATGATATATCCGATCATCCCATATGGGGACCCTGTCCTTCGTAAAGTCGCTCAGCCAATCGAGTTTGGCAGTATCGACCTTGTGAAACTCTCAGCAGATATGTTTGAGACGATGTATGCTGCTAGTGGCGTAGGTTTAGCCGCCCCACAAATTGGCATGAATATCCGTTTATTTGTCGTGGATGGAAGACCAATGAATGAAGGCGAAGAGGAGGAAGATATTGACCCTTCATTAATCGACTTTAAAAAAGTATTCGTTAATGCAACCATCTTAGATGAGACTGGTGAAGAATGGGGATTCGAAGAAGGCTGCTTGTCCATTCCTGGCATTCGTGGCGAAGTTTTCCGTCCTGAATATGTCAAAATTCACTACTGGACCGAAACAGGTGAAGAGCGTACCGATGTTTTTGAAGGCCTTGCGGCACGTATTATCCAACACGAATACGATCACATTGAAGGCATTTTGTTTACTGACCACCTGAACGTTGTCCGTAAAAGAATGATTAAAAATAAATTAGGTGACATTACCCGCGGAAAGGTTTCTGTCGATTATAAAATGAAATTCCCCCGCTAATATTCTACGATGAAGATTTCTATCAATTGGTTACGCGATTTTATTGACCTTTCTAAACTTCCTGAGCATGGTAGCCCAGCGGAATTAGATGTCCTTTTGACCAACACTGGCCTAGAGGTAGAAGGTATCGAAGCACACGAAAAAATTCCTGGTGGATTGCGCGGTTTTGTAGTAGGCGAAGTGCTAACCTGTGAAAAATTTGAAGTAAAAGAAAAAACCCTCAGCCTCACAACTGTCGATGCTGGTCTGGATGAAATCTTAACCATCGTTTGTGGTGCTGCCAATGTAGCTGCAGGGCAAAAAGTAATCGTAGCCAAGCCTGGAACAACCTTATTTGACAAAGAAGGAAAAGCTTTATTTACGATCGAAAAACGTAAGGTATATGGCCAAGCGTCCGAAGGGATGATTTGTGCCGAAGATGAAATAGGCATTGGAACATCACATGATGGTATTTTAGTTTTAGATACCGATATGCCAAACGGTACTCCGGCAGCCACCTATTTCAATATTGACTCTGACCTCGTTTTAGAAATTGGGCTTACGCCTAATCGGGCAGATGCCGCCTCCAACTGGGGAGTTGCGCGTGATATAAAAGCCGTTAGTGGCATAGAAATCACGTTACCTTCTGTAGATTCATTGACAATTGCGTCCAACGAATTTCCAATCGACGTTCAAATTGATGATGATGGTTGTGGGCGTTTTTGTGGCCTAAGCATCGACGGCGTGAAAGTTGGCCCTTCTCCTGCATGGCTTCAAGAAAGACTTACAGCGATCGGCCTTCGTCCGATCAACAACATTGTCGACATCACCAATTTCATTTGCCACGGCCTAGGCCAGCCTATGCATGCCTACGATTGGATGCAAATAAAAGGCGGAAAACTTAGTGTAAAAACGGCAATTTCAGGAACTAAATTTACGACACTCGACAGCATTGAACGTACGCTAAAAGGCGAAGAAATGATGATTTGTGATGCTTCAGGACCCATTGGAATCGCAGGTGTCATGGGTGGAGATCATTCGAGTATTCAGCCTAATACCACACGCGTTTTCCTAGAAGTAGCATACTTTAAACCAGAGCGAGTACGAAAAGCAGCTCAATTGCATAGTTTAAAAACAGATGCCTCCTTCCGTTTTGAGCGCGGAACCGACATCGAAGCGAAATTATTCGCATTGAAATATGCCGCAAAACTCATACTAGAACTAGCAGGTGGACAGATTACATCGAATATCATTGACCTATACCCTAGTCCAGTTGAACTTGCCAAGATTCCTGTTTCAATCGCACGGGTGCACCAGCTCATGGGTATCAAATTGAGTGCAGATCGCATCAAAGAGATTTTGGTCGCCCTTGATTTTGGCATTGAAAATAGTCAAGCCGATGGCTTTACAGCAATTGCTCCTGCTTATCGCGTGGACGTAACACGTGAAGCGGACATCATTGAAGAGATATTACGTATTCATGGTTTGGACAACATTCCATTATCAGAACATCTGAGTGCCCATTTCATTTCTGAGTTTCCGTTGTTGGACAAAGAGAAAGTCCAACAAACCACTGCGATTAGCTTGGCGGCGAAAGGATTCCAAGAAATTATCAGTAATTCATTGACCAAAGGGGAATTCCATCAATGGATTCAGAAAGATTTGACATTTGAAACTGTCGACATATTAAATCGCTTATCAGAAGATTTAGGCGTGATGCGTCAGCACATGGTTTTTCACGGTTTAGAAGTACTAGCGCATAACATTAATCGCCGACAAAAAGATTTGAAACTGTTTGAATTTGGCAAAACCTATCATAAAAAGGGTGCCAAATACATCGAAAAGAGACATTTAGCTTTGTATGCGAGCGGTCTTCAAGACGGTGAAACATGGGCACAAACAGCTCAAAAAAGCCAATTGCACCATTTGTATACGACGGTGATTAATACCATGAAGCAATTAGGTATCAATCAATTTGAAACATCAACCATCGAGAATTCAGATGTATTTGCTTATGGTTTACAAATTTCTGTGAATAAAAAAGCATGCGTTCAAGTGGGCCTAATCCACCCGAAACTTGCTCAAAAATTCGATGTGAAACAGGAGGCATTTATGGCCGACTTTGATTGGGATTTCTGGGTAAAACAAGAGAAGGGCAATTTCGTCTATCAAGAAATTTCAAAATTCCCTGAAGTTCGTCGTGACCTTTCACTCGTACTTGACCAAAGTGTAACGCTTCAAGCAATCCAACGTGTTGCTGAACAAACGGAAAAAGCAATCTTGAAAAATGTATCTGTTTTTGATGTGTATGTTGGCAAAAATCTAGGAGAAGGGAAAAAATCATACTCGGTTAGTTTCATTTTACAAGACGAAAATCAGACGTTGACCGATAAGGTAATTGACGCAACCATGGATCGACTGATTACTCGATTCGAAAAAGAGCTAAACGCCATCATCCGAAAATAGCCTGGCGATGAAAAAATCAATACCTGTACTTTCGATTGGTTTTTTCATCGGTCAAGCCATATGGTATATCGCGTACATCAATCGGTTTAGTTTCCACTTCCCCGTACAAGACGATGTGACACTCATTGAATTTATCTATGCCAAAGAAACAGGCACGGATTTATTCAATCAATTGTTTCGCGTAGACAATGACCATGCGATCGTCATTCCTCGTGTGGCAACTTGGCTGAATCAGCTATTCTACGGAACGGTCAATTTTAAGCAACTGATTCTTTTAAGTGCTTTGACGCTTACTGGTTGCTTTTATCTTTTGTTTACGCAATTCCAAAAATTAAAAATCGCTTTACCTTATTTCATCCCGGTAGGGTTTTTCTTATTTCAACCGCAATTTTTTGAAGTGTCAAATTGGGCCATTACAGGCTTACAACACATCAATATTGCGCTATTTGTCTGCCTGTCACTCATTGCAGTGGAGAAAAATAAGTTAACATTAGCCCTATTTTGGGCCATATTAGCAGGTTTTACATTTGGCAATGGAATTGTTCTTTTTGTCGTACTAGCAGCTTATTTCATTATCGCCAAAAGATATAAAGCATTGATTGCTTGGGGAGTTGGCCTGGGGCTTTATCTGGCATTGCTTCTGCCTCATTATGTATTTGGCCAACAGGCCAAGTTCGCCTTGAATTTGGGGCATATTGCTAATTATGCATTCGGAATTTTAGGAGCTTGTGCGCTTGATCTGACGGGCGGAAATTTACAAGTTGGAATCGGATTAGGGGCGCTGATGTTTGGATTTTGGGCTTACCTCTATCTGTTCAAAAAAGAACGTAGCTTCTTTGCTTACTTGTTTCTATTCGTTATTGGAACATGTTTAATCATCGCGATTCCCCGCAGTGCAGACGACTGGACAAATTACAATAGCAGTCGCTATTTTCTATACGCACCGTTAGCACTCATTAGCTTATATGCGATGAGTTTGAATCAATTTCCTCAATTTAGAAAAGGGATATTTATTAGCGTAAGCGTTGTTTCGATTGCCTTTTGTTTCATGTCCTATCACATTCATACGGCTCAGATGTTAGCTAGATTTCAGGTAAATCAAGCCGATAATGACAATTGGATTCGTCATCAGCGCGTGCTAGGTAACGTCCCACAAGTATTTTTGAATGACCGAAAGATCGTAGATGATGCCTTTCGATTACATTTCTT
>JBEDFG010000010.1:0-21418 GCA_041175285.1 Bacteroidota bacterium
CTTCAGAAAGATAAATAATAAGATCGTGAAGGACCATAGCGAAGAGCCTCCATAACTAAAAAATGGCAGCGGAATTCCCATGATGGGCATCAGGCCAATAGTCATTCCGATATTAACTAAAAAGTGAAAAAAGAGAATGCCAACAACCCCAAACCCATATGCGCGTGCAAATCTCGAACGTTGTAAATCCGCCAAATACATTAAGCGCCATAAAAATACCATAAACAATACCACCACAACGGACACCCCCAAAAAGCCAAACTCCTCCCCTATAGTACAGAAAATAAAGTCGGTGCTTTGCTCAGGCACAAAATCAAATTTGGTTTGCGTTCCACCAAGGTATCCCTTACCCCAAAATCCTCCTGAACCAATTGCAATTTTAGATTGCGTTACCTGGTATCCTAATCCACGTGGATCAAAACCAGGGTCCAACAACACCTTAATTCGATTCCGCTGATGCTCCTTTAATACATGGTTGACCACCCATTCCACAAGCATCGCTAAGGACATGATGACCGAAATACCCAAGGCGATTTTGACATAGGTTTGCCACATACGTTGCAGGTAAATAGGCATCAAAATGACCAAAATGATAGCAAAAACAAATAATATCAAAAAGATGGTTAGTGGCTTAAGCATCAAAGCACTGACAAAAAGAAAAATTCCTCCTAACAACAAACTCGGATACTCACTCGGTAAACCTTCGCGGTACAACAAGATGATAAACGAAACAAATACGAGCGCAGATCCGGTCTCGTTTGAACCGACAATCAACAAGATGGGTAAGCCCATAATAAGCGCCGCCCGCCATTGATCTTTGAACCTACTTAGATTTACCTGTGGATCATTTAGATATTTAGCTAACAGTAATGCGGTAGCCGTTTTAGCAAACTCTGCTGGCTGAATCGTAACACTTCCAAACTTAAACCAAGAATGAGATCCGTTAATTGTCACGCCCAAAAAAGGTACGGCAACGAGCAGTAGGATAAATAACCCATAAATAAAGATGGCAAAGGATTCGAAAAATCTAAAATCCAATGCAAAAATGAACATAATCAACACCAAACTTGTACCGATCCAGATTAACTGCTTCCCCGCATTAGATGTATAAAAAGCAGGATCTGTTAGTCCTAAAGGGGATTCTGGATTGTAAATCGCAGAATAAACGCTCATCCAACCAAGCAGAACGAAGAGGGCATAAAGCCCTACGCTTATCCAATCAATCCGACTCGTTAATTGTCCTGACGATCCACTCATTTCTTTAAAGTATCCGTTTTAATGCGATTGACCGGCCGATTATACACGACATTCGCCAAATAACTCATATTCATAAACTTCGTCTCAACCGCTTTGCGATCTACACGACCTTTCAAATATTTCTCTATAATCAAGGAGGCAATTGGAGCCGCCGCAAATCCCCCAAAACCTGCATTCTCCACAAATACGGCTATGGCAATCTTAGGATTATCCTTAGGCGCAAACGCGATAAAAACCGAATGATCTTTTCCCTTTTGGTTCTGTGAAGTACCTGTTTTTCCGCACATCGTAATGTCCGGAATACGACCATCTGCCCCGACCGTACCGTGCAAAACCGCATCTTGCATACCTTGAATAACTACGGGGAAATATTTGGCGTCCACGCCCACAGACACCGGATTTTTATAAAATGGATCCAAGGTCCGGCGAGGCCCAACTCCTTTCACTAAATGAGGAGGAATGTACCAACCGCGATTTGCGATTATCGCCGCAAAATTGGCCATTTTTAATGGACTAACCACAAGCTCTCCTTCCCCAATACTCAACGAATAAATATTCGAAAATTTCCAGGTATTCTCCCCTTTATACACTTTGTTATAATACTCTACTGAAGGCAAATTTCCGCGTTTTTCATTACTCACATCCACCCCTAACTTCCTCCCAAATCCAAAATTCGCCACTAATTCAGACCAACGTTTTAAGCCTTGAGCTGATCGCTCATACGTATCACCTGTTGTTCCATCATACAAAATCTTCCGAAAAGCATGATAAAAATAGGGGTTACAAGACCACTGAATCGCATTATGCAAGTCATTATGAGACGTATTGTGTGCGTGACATTTAACGGGTGCCCCCGCATGACCAAATACCGATCCCGCCGATATGATTCCGAGCTGTTGGCCCACTAAAGCCTGCACCAATTTAAACGTAGAACCCGGTCGGTAATACGCAGAAGGTGGTCGATTGATCAATGGCTTCAATGGATCTAAAGCTAGTTTTTGATAGTATTTGGAGAAATTTCTACCGGCTAATAAACTTGGATCATATGAAGGTGCAGAGACCATTGTCAAAATTTCACCTGTAGACGGTTCGATCGCGACCACACTCCCCACCTTATGCATCATTAAACTATCCGCATACTCCTGCAAGCGAATATCTATACTCGTGTATAAATTCTGCCCAGCAACCGGATAAACGTCTAATTTTCCATTCTTATAATCGCCTTTTTCAACCCCATTACTATTCACCATGCGGTATTTTACCCCACGCTGTCCACGCAAAACATCTTCATAATAGGATTCAATCCCAGAAACACCTACGTAATCCCCTTGTCGGTAATAATCATCCGGCTGCTCCTTCAATGAGTTGGGATTTATCTCAGCCACATAACCGAGCGCATTCGAAAAAGCAATAGATTGATAGGTACGAAAAGCAGTGGTCGTTATCGAAAAACCAGGATAATCGACCATAGCATCCTGAATTCGGGCAAAATCTTCTTTTGATAAATGCTTGAGAAATATAGAAGGTTTTACACGCGAATAGGATCTTGCTTGACGCGTAACTGTATCAAAATAACCTCGAGTAATTCCAAATAAAGCACAAAAACGATTGGTATCCGCCACATAAGCCTTGCGAGGTGTAATGTAAACATCATACACAGGTGTATTGTATACGATCAATTTCCCATGCCGATCATACACCTCTCCCCGAAAGGGAACTTGAATAATCTTACGAATCGCATTATTATCCGCCGCCTTTTCATAGGTGTCATCTATCAATTGCAGATAAAACAACTTGCCTAAAAAGACTGCCGCCACTGACAAGAAAACAAGAAATACGATTAGTCGGCGACCTTCAAACACGTTTTAATTGATTAATAATACCTAAGCAATTTACGCATAATTCCGAATTATTTGGGCAGACTTTTGATCAAAGCAATCATCGCAAATGCAATGGACCCCAAGGCAAATCCAAGCGTAAACCAGGGCGTTGAAGTATGGAAATAACCATCCAAATAGCGACCGAGATAGACTCCTCCTAAAATGGTTACCAACATTTGAAATGCGGCCCCAATAAATCGCTGATATGAGTTCATAAAAAAATTAAAATAATCGACTATCCACACACTAAAATTATCCCTTTTTCAGTTATATATATTGTAAATTTGAAAATTATACGTATTCCATCTACTATGAATAAACTATTGGCAGCTTTAATCCTCGTGATGCTCAGCTGGGCCTGTTCCCAGCAAAGTACGCGACCCGCTGCCGTCGCATTTCATAATTTGAATGCAAAATACAATGCCATCTTTCAAGCAGACCGACTGCTAATCTCCATAAACAATCAGGTTCGGGATGAGAAAAAAGAAAATTTCTCCAACTCACTACCGATTCTAGAACCCATCGACTCCAGCTTTTCACAAAGCTATGCCAAAGAAATTGCGAACCTCATTCGCAAAGCGACGCTCGTAATCGATCGGCATCAAAATTCCCGCTACGTGGATGACGCCTACCTGTTAATCGGACGTGGTCGACTCTTACAACATGACTTAAATAATGCGCTAGAGACATTTAAATATATTAATTCCATCGAGCACGACTCCAAAACTCAGCAGTCGGCACTCATCGAATTAGCCACCCTATACCTCCATCAATCTGATTTCGAATCAGCGCAAAAAGTATTCAATTTCATCTCCGAAAATCCTGTCAGCGCAAGTCTCGAACAAGAACTACTACTCGTTCAAGCCTACGCTTTTCAGAAACAAAACGCATTAGCCAAATCAATTCCTCTACTAGAAAAAGCGGCACCAAGGGCTAAATCGAGAGCAGCGCGCGGCCGACTATTCTACATTATCGGTCAAATGCACCAAGAACTTGGACAAATAGGTGCAGCACAAAAAGCATATGAACAATGCTTGAAACAAAAGTCCCGTTATGACCTGACACTGCACGCTCAAATCGCTATTTTGGCAATAAGCGATAATATTGCAGGCTTAGAAAAACTGTTAAAAGACCCCAAAAACCAAGACCTTCAATCAGATATCTTTCTGGCGATAGGCCAAATACATTTCCAACACAAAGATTACGACCTAGCCAGAAAAAATTGGGAAAATGGCGGCGCCAATAACCCCAACAAAGGAGAATTGTATTTCCAATTAGGACGCCTATTCTCAAACCAGCTCAAAGACTATCGCAATGCGGCAACCTATTTTGATTCGGCTGCAACATTTTTACCTGCCCAACATACCCAGTTTCAAACGGCTCAAAAATTGAGTAAACAATGGGGAGAATTCGCTCGACTAGATGCTTCCATTAAATTGCAGGATTCCCTACTGAAATTAGGCCAACGGTCCGAAAGTGATTTAAAAGCCTTGTATGAGAAAACCCAACTATCCAAAAAAGCTAAAAAGGATTCTGTCCAATTAAAAAGCACATCAAATACCACATTAGTCACCTTTACTCGAAGACCTCCATCGCCCGAACAGCAAAGCTTTTATTTCTACAATGATCAGGCGAGGGTGCAGGGCCAACAAGAATTTAGTGCAAAATGGGGCATGCGAACCTTAGAGGATTTTTGGAATCGAAAAAACAAACAAGCTGCCGCTCCCGCCGACGTGCAAATTATGCAGAATGCAGTAGCTCAAGCGTCCAGCACTAACTCGACTGCCAGCACGCAAGATTCGTTACAGATTTGGTTGAATAACATTCCTCGGACGGAAAAACAACGGGCTGAAATTCACAAAATTCGCGAGAAAGCATTTTTTGACCTCGGTAAATATGCCAAAATTGAATTGGCTAAAAATGACCTAGCTGAGCAGTCTTTAATCCATTTATTACGCGACTACCCATTGACTTCATTCGAGGCAGAAGCATTGTACCTCCTTTATTTAAGTTCCGAAAAACCTAAAATTTATCGACAATCACTCTTTGACAAATACCCCAATTCATATTTCAAGCAGGCCATTTTAACGTTGGAATTTGGCGGATTAACAGAGGGGAAAGAATTGGAAGCTCAAAAAAATTACGAAAAGGCTTTTACCCAATTTAAGTCAGGAGACTTTAATGGCTGTATTGCGCAAGCCGATTTGCTACTTCAGTCTTATCCGGGTAGTAAATGGGAAGATAAAATCGTATTTTTAAAGGCTCAAAGCTATGGAGGCTTAAAGGATTTTGACCGATATAAAAAAGAACTCAAACAGTTTGAACAGGCCTATCCGAAAAGTCCACTTATTCCAGAAGTGAAAGGCTTGTTGGAGAAATTTACCCAAAACAACCGATAACATGTTTGCATTAGAAGCAGGGAAATATGCCAAATTTATCCGATTCATGTACCGATTTTTTCTCGGAACAACCGCCGCATCTATCCTGTTAATTGTAGCAGTCAACTACAACTTTTTATGGTTGTTCGGCGGCATGCCTAGTCTATACGAATTAGAAAATCCGAAAAGCCAAATGGCTTCCTTGATTATTTCGGAAGATGGACAAGAAATTGGTAAATACTTTCGCGAGAATCGCAATCCACTTGAATTCGAACAACTGCCGGACAATATCGTCAACACATTGGTTTCAACGGAGGATGCCCGCTTTACTTCTCATTCAGGAATTGACATCCGCTCCATGTTTCGCGTTGTATTCTCATTAGGTACCGCGGGGGGAGGAAGTACCATTTCGCAGCAATTAGCTAAGAATTTATTTCATACTCGATCCATGGAATTTGGGGAAGACGACCCCGTTTACTTAGGCTTATTGATGAAAATCGATGGGGTTCGAACGGTTATCGCCAAAGTGAAAGAGTGGATTTTAGCCATCCGATTAGAACGGCGTTATACCAAGCAAGAGATCATGGCGATGTACCTAAACGAAGTTAGTTTTGGGAATAACGCCTATGGAATTCAAGTGGCTTGCCGAACCTATTTCCAAAAAGATCTCAAAGACGTAAGCCTGCCGGAAGCTGCAACGTTAATCGGCCTACTTCAAAACCCATCTTTATATGACCCGCGCGTTCGTCCTGAAAGAACATTAGAACGCAGAAATGTGGTATTAGGTCAACTAGCCAAATACGAATTCATCACAGAAGAAGATCTTCCTAAGCTACAAGATGAGCCGCTCAACTTGCACTATAAGGTTGAAAATCAAAACACAGGTGCTGCCCCTTATTTTAGGGAGGCGATACGCCAACAAGTTTTATCGGCAATTAAGGAATTGAATCAAGATCGGCCAGAGGACCAACAATTGAACTTGTATACGAGCGGATTGCGCATTTATACGAGTATCGATTCACGAATGCAGAAATATGCTGAAGAATCCGTGAAGGAACATATGCGTGCCGAACAGAAACTTTTCTATGACCATTGGCGAGGAAGAAATCCATGGGTTAATGAAGAAATGAAAGAGATCAAAGGTTTCTTGCGCGATGCGATGAAGCGAACCCAACGATACCGTGATTTAATGTCGGCCTACAACAACGATGAATTTAAGGTGTGGGAAGAATTACGCCGACCAATCAAAATGACGGTCTTTACCTACGATGGAGATAAAGATACCACCTTAAGCCCGATGGATTCCCTGAACTACTACAAACGGATTCTAAACTGCGGCATGATGGCGATGGATCCGATGAACGGGCATGTAAAGGCGTGGATTGGTGGCATAAATTATAAGTATTTTAAATTCGACCACATCTCACAAAGTAAGCGCCAGCCAGGTTCTACCTTTAAACCATTTGTATACGGCGCTGCCATTGAAAATGAAATCGTCACTCCATGCGATGAACTGGTAGATGAACCGGTGACATTTGGCGAAGAAGATGGCCTAAGTGGAGGTACATGGACGCCTCAAAACTCAGATGGAAAATATAGCTATCAGAATATGAAAATGAGGCGAGCGATGGGTCTTTCCATTAACTCAATTTCAGCGAAGTTGATGAAGCAATTAGGCCCCGACAAAATCGCCGAATTTGCACATAAATGTGGGATAAACAGTTCATTAAATGAAGTGCCTTCCTTGTGTTTAGGTGCTTCTGAAGTTTCATTGATGGAGCAAGTTTCAGGATATTCCACATTAGCCAATGGGGGCGAAAAAATCGAACCTATTTTGGTTTTGAAAATCACCGATAAAGTAGGCAATGTATTGCGTGAATATTCTCCTCCGGTTAAAGCTGTAATTAAGCCTGAAACAGCCTATTTAATGACGTATATGTTGCAAGGTGCCGTACATGAACCTGGCGGAACAGCAGAAGGATTAAAGCGCACATCACTCGTAGCGGGCAATGAAATAGGTGCCAAAACAGGTACCACCTCGAACTATTCAGATGGCTGGTTCATGGGAGTGACCCAAAAATTAGTTGCAGGTGTGTGGGTAGGCGGCGATGATCGCAGTATCCACTTCCGTAGTTTAGCCTTAGGACAAGGTGCTAAAATGGCGATGCCTGCCTATGCTAAATTCATGGAAAAAGTATATGCCGATCAGTCTTTAGCAATTGAAGGGTATCGTAAGATGCCATTCATCAAACCTGAAAATTTTGTTTTTGATTTTAGTTGTAATGGTCGCGTAGCGGTAGATTCAACTGCTAGCCAAGCACCTGTCACTCAATAAATATGCGTTATTTAGCCCTTGTAGTAGTATTATTTTGTTTTTCATGCCAACAAACACCTGAAGAAAAAGGAGAAGCGCTGGCCCAAAAAAACTGTTCATCTTGCCATAAATTCCCTGACCCAAGCTTATTAGATAAGAAAACATGGAACGAGGGGGTTTTACCAGAAATGGCTTATCGCCTAGGTATTGGAAACCGATTTGAATTGCTAACAAAAATACCAGATGAACAGTATCAAAGTGCGATGCAATTGGACATCTATCCCGAAACGCCTAAAATCAGCCAAGAAGATTGGGATTTAATTGTCGCCTATTACACGGCAAAAGCACCTGAAAAACCACTACCCCAACCGAAACGTAGTCCAATCAGTTCGGAGCCCTTGCACTTCAAACGGGAATCATTTATCTCTCCAGCTGACCCGCTGGGAAGTGTGACATCTATTCGTATTCATCCTCAAAAACCTGAAGTTTGGGTAGGTACTCGGAATCGAAAATTATGGGTAATGGACAGTCAATTAAAGATCAAACAAACGCTAGAAACACATAGCCCAGTGGCACTTACACAATTTGTTGGTGATAAAACCTATTTGCTAGGGATAGGCAAAATGTATCCAAACGATCAAAAGTTAGGGCACATGTATTCCTTGAACAAACAGGGCAAATTAGATGCAATCGTGGATTCACTTAAAAGGCCGGTTGACATTCAAATCAGTGATTTTAATGGAGACGGCACGTCTGACTATGTCATTTGTGAATATGGTTTTGAGGCAGGGGAATTGATATGGGTAGATGGAAAATCAGGCAAAAAAAATGTATTGAAATTGCAGGCTGGAGCGCGCAATGTGGTCATTAAAGATTACACAGGGGATGGAAAAGCCGACTTATTAGTCTTGATGGCGCAAGCCCGTGAAGGAGTTTCATTATATATAAATAAAGGCATGGGCTTATTTGTGGAGAAACCTCTGTTACAATTTGATTCCGTTTATGGGAGCAGCTACATGGAGGTAGCAGATTTGAATAAGGACGGATATGATGACATCATCATTTCAAATGGAGACAATGCGGATTATTCACATTCCAAAAAAGCCTATCATGGCGTTCATATTTTCCTCAATGATCACCGCAATAACTTCAAGGAATCGTATTTCTACCCAGCATATGGGGCATCAAAAACCGTCGCTAGAGATTTCGATCAAGATGGAGATTTGGACTTAGCCATGATCGCATTCTTTGCTGAAAATGATCAGGGCAAAATTGAGTCGTTTTTGTATTTTCAAAACCAAGGAAACCTGAAATTTAAGGTTAGTAACTTACAAATTCCAGATGGCGGACATTACATCGCGATGGATGCAGGTGATGTAGATCGCGATGGCGATATTGATATTCTGTTGGGCAATTATCAATTTGGCGCTGTAAAACCAGGCGCAAATTTAACGCCTGGTCTTCAACTGACATATTATAAGAATCTACTTCGCTAGTTTCGCCCCATGTGGAACAAACCCTTGCGCTAATTGACTTTGGCTCAAGTAAGACGAGCCATATGTCCAAGTAATTTTCTGAGTCTTTCCTTTAAATTGATAGCTATAATCTTGCTTGACTGGCAAGAAATCAAATGCCATCTTTGGTTTAAAAGCATACATTTGACCTCTATTCTGCAAGGCTACGAAAGCTAATTGGTCTTTTCCTAATCGAATACTCACCAATGATTTCGCATCTCCAGGAACATGGAAGCCTGAACCTGTTTGAAATTTGAATCCACCACGACCATCTCCTAACAAGACTCCCCCATTGGAGGCATCATAACGTCCCATGGCAACTTCATTTCCGAAATTATTACCAACGTACAGCACATCTAAATTTCCATCTTGATTGATGTCCAAAATCTGCATTCCGTTCATCGCAGAAACTTGAGCTAAGCGAGGTAATTCATGCGATTTGAATTTCCCGTCTCCCAAATTCTCCATGTACACAGAAGCATTTTCGGTCATTGAAATCTTTTTAGCTTTGGCTTTTTCTGTTTCTAAGAAAAACTTATCCTGCGAAACAACACCAAACTCCTTGTAATATACAAATCGTTGACGCGTCGAATTAAGTTGCTTATGCGTATCATCTTTGCCAAATAATGGTGCTGAGATTGGTGTACCCGACTGAGTTTGGAAATAGACAAAAGGGAAAACATCGTATACGCCATTCGCATCTACATCTCCATGCCATACATCGACTGGTTGCTTAGATGAGGCACGCAACAACGTATTTTTCCCCAAATTGCCAGCAATGAAATCCACATCACCATCTTGGTCAAAATCAGCTGATGAAATCGAACCCCAAAGACCAGTCATTCCCTCAACTCCTGTTTCAGTTAATTTCTTCAAATGACCTTTTTGATTAGCGAAAAATTGAATCGGTGCGAACTCGCCAGCAACCACGATATCGACCCAACCATCTTGATTGAAATCTGTGCATATAGCATCACAGGCAAGACTTTCCTGCAATAATTCAGGAGCCCATACCTTAGTCATGTCGGTATACTTAATTTGTCCTGGCTTGGAATCATTGCGTAATAATCGGGAAACAGTGCCCAAAGGATACTGAAATGCCACGTTTCTACCGCTGACATATAAATCCAAGTCCCCGTCGCGATCAAAATCCAAGGCGCGTACCGCCGCATTACTTTCCGTAAATACCGGTAAAGCATTTGGGTTTAACGTAAAATTACCTTTGCCGTCATTCGTGTAAATTACATCTTGAAAACTAGCTGCACCAGGTTTCCCTTCGGTTCCACCCCGGGCGATGTATAAATCAAGGTCACCGTCTCGATCCATATCGGCCAACAATGACCCTAGATCTTCTCCTAATTTCAATTTATCTTCTGCGACACCTTCTAAGAATTTAGATTTAAATGTGCCATTGGGTTGTTGGAGGTAGAATATACCCGAATAAAACTTAGCTCCACCTACAAACATATCTTCCAATCCATCGCCGTTCACATCACCAACGGACGCCCCTGGACCTAATTGAGACATTTTGAAAGGCAACAAACTTTGGTAATTGAAGTCAATGAAATCGTATTCTTTCGGTGAATCTGTCAATAATGTTTGTGAAGAAATATCTTCCAATAAAGGTGCAGGTGTTGTCATCATTGACACTGCGGGTATACGCGCATTGGCGATATTAGCTTCCAAAAGCTGATCTGATTTGGGAGCTTTGATCACTTGCATGGAATCATTCGGCCAAATAATACGTAATTCTTTAATTTTCTGTTTTGCCCCTAGGCCTAT
Source organism: Bacteroidota bacterium (assembly GCA_041175285.1). Taxonomy (GTDB): domain Bacteria; phylum Bacteroidota; class Bacteroidia; order Cytophagales; family Spirosomataceae; genus Aquirufa. The sequence continues at coordinate 11,126 of JBEDFG010000010.1, forward strand.
GTGAGCGACAGGCTCTACACTGGATAAATAACCTCGATAAGGAGAGTTCTCATAATAGAACAAAGTACCATCAGCAAACACCCCTTCGACATGAGCGCCTAATCCTTGTTTATTTAAACCTTTACCTTCAAACTTGACACGTAAATAATGACTTTTATCTGCGTTTTGCTCGATGGAATTATTACGGTATACGAAGGCTTTGTCATTGATATTATTCACAACATAATCGAGGTCCCCATCGTTGTCTAAATCGCCATAACTTGCTCCATTAGAGAAGGAAGGAACTTGAATACCCCAAGCAGCACTCACATCCTCAAACTGCAAACCACCCTTATTCTTAAAAGCATAGTTATTTACTTTAATCACAGGCAATTGCTCTAGCAATACGGCATCAGAAGCCAGCCGTTGAGAATTAGCCCGATAAGACATAAAATCGCGATCCGTCACATCACGTGGGAAGCCATTCGTAATCATTAAATCCCTAAATCCGTCATTATCAAAATCAGCTAAGGAAGGACACCAGCTCCACTCGGTTTCTGACATACCGGCAAGCAAACTCACTTCTTGAAATGGAATCGCTGAACCATCAGCTTTCTTTCCAGAATTCAATTGCAGGGTATTCCGCATGTATTGGTAGGTATACCCGTGAATATCACTATTTTGATAAGCTTGGTAGCTATTGGGAGGCGCTAATTGTTTCTTACGCTCGTTGTCCTTCGGAAGCATATCCAAAGCTACGATATCTGCCAAACCATCATTGTTGACATCCGCAACGTCATTACCCATTGCGCTTAAACTTGTATGTTTAAAATAGGTTTTTGCTTGATCAGTGAATGTTCCATCTTGGTTATTGATGTATAAAATATCATCCGATACATAGTCGTTCGTAACATAAATATCAGGCCAGTTGTCTTGATTGATATCACAAATATTAATCCCTAGCCCGTATCCTTCAATGGTTATACCAGCTTCTTTGGATACATTTTTAAATACGGGATGTGCCGACCCTTTTACGTAATCATTGCGGTAAAGTCGGTCCGTATTTGGATAGGAACCATCGGTAACTTTAGGTCGGTACAAAGAAGGAAATTGATCAATGACGTCCGTTAATACATATAGGTCCAAATCGCCATCTCGATCATAATCAAAGAACGCAGCATGTTCGCTATGTCCAGCATCATTGACGCCATATTCAGCGGCCATTTCTTTAAAGGTAGGTTTTCCATCCTTCACCCCTTGATTGACAAAAAGCATGTTTTCGCGATCTTTGGCGGAAAGCTTCATGGTTGCCGACAAATAAATATCTAACAAACCATCACCATTAATGTCGACGACAGAAACACCTGAGCACCAGCGGCCAGCAGTTTGAATACCGGATGACTTGGTAATGTCTTCAAATTTAAAATCGCCTTGATTTAAATAGAGGGTACTCGTGGCTTGATTGCCTGCAAAAAACACATCAAGTTTGCCATCTTGGTTAAAATCTCCCATACCAACTCCACTACCATTATAGAGATATTCATACTTCAAAATATTCAACGTATCGTTTTCGGCGATTGTATTTGAAAAATGAATACCGGTATCTTCATCAGATAGCAGTTCAAAAGTTGTCTTGTCTTTGCAAGAGGAAAAAATAAATAAAATAACAAAGGCAGATAGTAATCGAGTATACATAATCAGGTTTAATCTTTGAACCACTAAAATAAAAAAAGGTGGGGACTTCTCCCCACCTTTTTTAAACTAAAATCAATCGATTAATAACCAGGGTTTTGCTTCAATACTGAAGTTCCTTGAATATCAATTTGCGCTTGAGGAATTGGTAATAATGCATCAGTATCAGAGTATGAAGCACCACCAAACTTAGTAACTAAATACTTAGCCTCGTATTTCAAGTATGCATTCAACGTTTTGTTTGCAGCACCCCAACGAACTAAGTCGAAGAAACGGTGACCTTCAGTAGCCAACTCTAATAAACGCTCCATACGAACGATCTTACGAGCGTTTGCTTGATCGCCTAAAGTTGAATACGTAGAGATTACGTAGTTAGCTTCGTTAGCACCCGTTTTCGCATTCTTAACAAATCCAGCTGGATTTGCAGCACGAGAACGAACTTGGTTGATGTAATTCAATGCAGTTGCTAAGCTACCTGCTTCGATTTCTGCTTCAGCAGCCATCAACAATACGTCCGCAAAACGGATAATGTTGAAGTTCATTGTCGCATAACCACGTGTCCAAGAAGATCCATCAGTCAATGTATTCTCTTGACGCTTGTAGTAGATGTATTTCTTAGGTGAGTATGGACCTGCATAAGGTTGAGCACGAATCCAGTTAGCTCCTGGATGCTCGATCCAGTCTAAGTATTGGATACCACGACGACCGATTGTGTGGTCAATACGTGGATCTAATGGATTAGCATCTTCTGTAAATGGAGCAGATGAAGATACACCAAAGTCATGCTTCACTGCATTAGCAGCAGAGCTATACTCTGGAGTTCCATCAGCTTGCTCTCCCAATAATGGTAAACCATCAGCAGTTACACGGTAAGCATTCGCCATCGAGAAAGATGGTTGGAAGAATCCGCAGCAGTTACCTGGACCATCAGAACCCGTATTGTATGGGTAGTTCAAGTCATCAAAACCATTTGCGTTATTCACGTTACCTGTATTCATAGATGATTGTACTGCAAAGATAGCCTCTTCGTTGTTGTCATTCTCCGCATTGAAGATTTCAGCAAACTTAGATACTAAACCGTACTTCTTACCATTTGTAGTCTTACCATTTGCAATAACCGTAGTAAAGATTGCTTTTGCATCAGCAAATTTACCTTGGAACAAGTAAGCCTTACCTAAGTAAGCACCCGCTGCCCATTTGTTAGCGCGACCTGCTGAAGACGATGTCTCAGGCAAGTTGTCATAAGCAAATTTCAAGTCAGCTTCGATCTTAGGGTATAAGTCAGCAGTAGCAACTACTTTCTCAATTCCCTTACCGTAATCTTGAGTCTCATCTACATATGGAGCAGATCCGAATAATTTCTTCAACTCAAAATAGTAGTGAGCACGTAAGAAACGAGCTTCTCCGATAACACGAGTTTTATCCGAAGCAGATAATTCTTTCGAACCATTTGCTAAGTTGATTGTCGCATTACAACGCGCAATACCTTCGTATTTCGCTTGCCATGTTGAGTTCAAGTCACCATCAACTGCTGGTACTTCATAACGTTGCATTACGTTAATGTTAGAGTAGTCACCTGGGTCAGTACCCTTGTTACTCTCACCACCACGGATAGATCCCCAAACCCAGTTGTTTGGCGCAGCTAAACGAGAAAACCCTTTACCTGCTAACTGAGCGTAAGCACCAATCAAGGCACCTTCTACACCAGCTTTAGAAGATAACTGCGCTTGAGCTAATGAAGCCGTTGGCGCTACCTCTAAAAACTGATCCTTACAAGCGAATGTCAACATGAATGCTGACGCACTAACTAAACTTAATCGCTTTAAAATCTGATATTTTTTCATGTTCTTAATTTTTAAAATTGGCTTTCGCTAAATTAGAAATTCAAGTTGATCGAAGCATTGAATGAGCGAGTAACTGGGTAGTTACCTACGTCAATACCAAAGCTTGTATCAGCAGCTCCACCAACACCTGGATCTAAACCTTTGTACTTAGTAAAGGTTAGCAAGTTGTTCGCTGAAAGAGTTACTTTCGCTCCTTTAACACCGATCTTAGAGATAATGTTTTTAGGAACTTTGTAACCTAACGAGATATTTTGAAGACGGATATAATCACCATCCTCTACGTACCAAGAGTTCTCAGCAGCTGAAGTAGAGATATTAGATGCTGACTCCCAAATTGGAGCTTCAGCAGCATTACCTAAAGCAGGAGTCCAAGATTGCTTAGCGCGAACCCCTTTTCCTGATCCTTCAAATGTTCCGTAGAAATCAGTAAACCACTTAGATTGGTTCCAGATTTTGTTACCTGCAGATGCATATAAATACATGTTCAAGTCAAAATCTTTGTAAGTCAAACCTACGTTAACACCACCCGTGTAAGTTGGTACTGGAGAACCTAAGTATGTACGGTCTGCAGGAGTAATTTTACCATCACCATTCATATCTGCATAACGGAAACGACCTACACCAGCACCTGATTGAGCAGGAGCTGAAGCTACTTCAGCAGCTGAAGCGAAGTAACCAATTACTTGGTATCCGTAGAATGAAGATAATGAACGACCTATTTCCATACGAATTGGGTTAATTCCACGGAATGAACCACCAATTAAGTTAGTGATACCTGGAGCAAACGCAACGATTTCGTTTTTCAAGAATGAGTTATTGAATGTCAATTCATACTTGATATCAGAAGTGATGTTACCACGGTTGATAACTTGCATATCAATACCTTGGTTACGCATTTTAGCTACGTTAACAGATGGAGCAGAAGCAGCCGATCCAACAACCGCTGGAAGAGGTACGTTGAATAATAAATCTTCTGTATCTTTTCTCCAAATATCAAATACTACTTCCCACTTACCGTTCAACAATGTTGCATCAACACCGACGTTAGAAGTTACAGCAGTTTCCCACTTCGCAGCAGGGTTACCGATACGTGAACGGAAGTAACCTTCGTTAGCACCAGAAGACTGACCGTCAATTGGATAGAATGAGTTACCACGGTTAGCAGCATATAAAGAGAACTGGTTAGCTGGGTCTACGTTATTTGAGTTACCCATTGTACCCCAACCACCACGGATTTTCAAATCTGTGATTGAAGGAAGATCCTTCATGAATTCTTCCGATGTTACACGCCAAGCTGCAGAGAATGCAGGGAATACACCATAACGATTCTGTGAACCAAAACGAGATGATCCGTCACGACGAACAACTCCAGTGAAGTAATATTTCTCATTAAAGTTGTAATCTAACTTACCAAATACTGAATAGAAATTCACACCTGAGAATAAGTTCGAGTTAACAACTGGAGATTGAACTGAGTTCATCGTTACGAAATCCAAGTCCATCGAGAATGGATTGATACCTGAACCATTGATCGAACGACCAGCTCCTGTATTCAATGCCTCTAAACCAGCTAATACTTTAACACCATGTTTTCTCCATTGGTATTTGTAGTTTGCTGTATTTGTCATTACCCAAGCAAAAGAATATGCTTGACCTTCTGAGAATGAGTTCGAAGCTTCTGGCTCTGAATCACCCAAATAACGGTAGTTGTAGTTCTTGTAACCTGAACCATTGTATTGACCACCAATACTTGTACGCAATGTCAAGTCCTTGATTGGCTCATAATCAACATAAACGTTACCTACTGCATTCGCATTGTAGTTATTGTCATTTGAGTTGTTCAACACAATTTGACGAACTGGGTTACGAGGGTTGTTAAAACCTGCAGCTTTCGTAGATGCATAAGATCCAAACTCATCAAATACAGGAATAACAGTAGGCATACGATAAGCAGATAAGATTACTGACTCATCACCAGCAACACCTAAACCACCATTACCACCTGCTTGACCACGAACTGAACGGTAAGTGAACTGTAAGTTCTCTCCGATCTTCACTTTCTTACCAAGGCTAAATTCTGAGTTAAAACGAACAGAATAACGAGCAAAATCATTTTGGATCAAGATACCATCTTGCTTTTGACCTGACAAACCTAAGTAGAAACGACCTGCATCAGAACCTCCTGAGAAGCCTAATGAATGACGTTGTGTCATACCTAAACGTGTGATTTCATCATACCAGTTTGTAAGCTGCAATAGCAGCGATATCAACATTGTTAACTGCGTTCGCACCATTTGCATGCAAATAAGTAGGAATCGTAGCTTGCGCTGAAGTACCATATTGAGGGTGCGTATAAGCAACCGCTGTTCCGTTTGCTGCCGCGTTATTACGGTATGCAACGTGTGTCCAATCTGCTTGCTCTTGTGGAGTCAACATTTTTGGAGCACCATCTACGTTTGGATCAGTTGCACCATACATACCATTGTAAGTAATGCTCAAACCTTTCTTACCACGTGAACCTTGCTTAGTTGTGTAAACAATTACACCGTTGGCAGCACGAGCACCATAGATAGAAGCAGCAGCCGCATCTTTCAATACAGTTGTTGACTCAATATCATCTGGAGATAAGAAATCTGTTGAACCTACTGGAACCCCGTCCACTACGTATAAAGGCTCGTTACCACCGAAGGCACCAAAACCACGTACACGAATGATTGAGTTAGTTCCTGGCTGACCGTTAGTGATCAAAGTTACCCCTGATACACGACCTTGTAACATTTGCTCAACGTTACCCGTTGGTGCAATTTGTAAATCGGCCGCTTTAACGATCGAAGCTGCAGCTGTAGACTCCTTCTTGTTTGTTACTGAGTAACCTGTTACGATTACCTCGCTCAATTGGCTTACATCTTCATCTAAAGAAACAGAGATAGAAGATTGAGATCCAACAGTAACCGATTTTGTTTTGTAACCTACTGCTGAAATAGTCAGAACAGCGTTACCCGATTTTACGGTAACCGAGAATGCACCATTAGCATCTGTAGTAGCTCCAGTAGTTGTTCCTTTTACAGCAACACTCACACCTGGAATTGCTTCAGAGTTCGCATCAGTAACCTTTCCTGTTACCTTACGATCCTGCGCAAATGACGAAAAACTCCCTAGCATCACAATCGCGAGCAATAAGAAGCTTCGAAGACTTTGGTAAAAATTGTTTTTCATATTACTCGTGTTTTACTTCAATAATGGGTCTCCTTTCTTTTTTTAGTTGACATTAAACAGGTTTATAAATTTTTCTTTTAAAAATACAATAAATAGGTTTAGAGGTTATTGTACTCATTTATCGGAATGATACAATTAGCGAACTGTGCTATGCTATTCCAATCAACCAAAGATGTAAAATGACATTTAATCCTCCAAACTTTTTATTGATATTTTTTCACTTTGGCCATGAAAAATGGCATTTAACCACTAATCGACTACAAAAACTCTGATATTATAACTGATTAATACTATAAAATTTGAAAAAATAGGAAAAAATGGACAACGTGTACACGCCTATAATAATGGCTGAGTCCTATATTAAGCGAATGTAAACGTTTGCAAAAGAAATTGCGCCAACAACCAATAATGCAAAATCACAATTTCATGATTAATGTCTAATTTTGGCCAATGACAATTTTCGAACCCAAAGACATACTGCCTAGCCTACCGGAAGAACCCGGCGTCTACCGCTATTTCGACGCGTCCGATACCATTATATATATAGGGAAAGCAAAAAACCTTAAAAACCGGGTCAGTAGCTATTTCACAAATATCCAGGGCCATAATACCAAAACCCGAAAATTAGTCCAACAGATTTGTCGGCTCGAATTCACCATCGTACATTCCGAATTTGACGCCCTCCTACTAGAGAATACGCTTATCAAGCAATTTCAACCCAAGTACAACATTCTATTAAGGGATGACAAAACCTATCCGTTTATCTGCTTAACCAAAGAGCATTTCCCCCGTCTGATCACATCGCGAAGGATTGAGCACAGTATTGGTACTTTTTTTGGTCCATATGCAAATCCAAAAGCGATGAATGGTCTACTAGAAATGATCCATCAATTATATCCCTTACGAACATGTGCGCTTGCCTTAAAACCTGGGAACATTGAACAAGGGAAATTCAAGGTGTGTCTTGAATACCACATCGGTAATTGCAAGGGACCTTGTGAAGGTCTTCAAAAGGAAACAGATTACTTGATTTACATCGATCAAGTAACCAACATCCTAAAAGGTAATTACCAAAAGCCGAAAGCGTACTTTCAAGAACGCATGTTGGAGGCCAGCGGACGTTTGGCATTTGAGGAAGCCCAAGAATGGAAAGAAAAATGGGAACTACTCGAAAACTTCCAAGCGAAGTCGACCGTAGTTAACCCATCCATTCATGACATTGACGTTTTCTCCATGGTGTCAGATGAACACTTGGCTTATATCAATTTCATGAAGGTCATCAATGGAACCATTCTGCAATCACAGACTTATGAAGTCAAGAAGAAATTAAACGAGGATGAGTCAGACCTATTAACCATGTTGATTTGGGAAAAAAGAGAACAATTCCATAGTGAAGCAAAAGAGATTTTGACTAACATTCCTATGTCGATTGAGTTTCGAGGAATCAAGAATACCATACCGGTCATGGGGGACAAGAAAAAACTCTTGGACATGTCACTCAAAAATGTACTTTATTTCCGAAAAGAGAAAGCCGATCGCAAAGCAGCAGAAGAATCGGGTGGTGATCGAAAAATGCGCATTTTATTGACTTTAAAAAATGACCTACATTTAAAGCACCTACCTAAGCGTATCGAATGTTTTGATAACTCAAATCTTCAGGGGACAAATCCCGTGTCTGCCATGGTTTGTTTTATCCAAGCGCAAGCTGCCAAAAAAGAATATCGCCTATTTACCCCAAGAACAGTGGTAGGGCCAGATGATTTTGCCACCATGCATGAAGTGATCACACGGCGATATACCAGATTAATCGAGGAAGAGGCCGAATTACCTGACCTGATAATTGTCGATGGGGGTAAAGGCCAATTGAGTTCGGCATGTGATGCACTGAAGGCGATCGGGCTGTATGGACAAATTCCAATCATTGGCATTGCAAAGAGGCTTGAGGAAATCTATTTCCCAGAAGATAGCCTACCATTATATATAGATAAGAAATCAGAGTCATTGAAATTGATCCAACAACTTCGTGATGAGGCTCACCGATTTGGTATAACGGCCCATCGAAATAAACGAAGTAAGAACTTTCTAGTAAGCCAATTGGAAGAACTAGATGGAATCGGAAAATTGACGGCTCAAAAATTAATGAAACACTTTGGCACGATTCGCAACATGTATGATGCGCCAGCTGAAGATCTTGAAAAGGTATTAGGGAAAGCTAAAACACCAAACTTCCGGAAACAATTGAAAATTTGGTTGGACGAAAAGTCCTAGTCGCGTGATTCGAATTTCCCCACCTCGATGTGTTGGAACTGTCGGTATACCTGAAGTATAATGGATAAGGCGATGGCCATTTCACAAACGCCAACCACCAACACAAATATTCCAAACATTAATCCTTGTTGGCCATCATCCTGCCTCGAAAATGCAATCAAATTCAAATTCGCAGCATTCAACATTAATTCAATGCCCATCAAAACGAATATCGCATTGCGCTTTAGGATCATGATCGTGAAGCCTGTTGCAAATAAAGCTGCACTCGCCCATAGGAAATAGATGATAGGTATCTCAGTCATTTCGTTTCGCGATAAACGTGGCACCCACGAGGGCAATCAATAAATATATGCCAACCAGCTCAAAAGGGAACGCATATTTGGTCAACAAAGCTAGGCCCACATCTCGCAATTTCGATTGGTCATTTCCAATCATATGCAATTCCCACTCCATGCGTGTAAACACATAAATAAGACCAAAAAATATAGACAATCCAATGAGCGCCGACCATACTAAACTACGCTGCTCGACCAGCAAATGATTTTTTCCATGATTCTCTCGGGATTGTTGGGTCGTTAACATAATTCCAAACAGAATCAATATCAACACACCACCCACATAAATCATCATATCAACACACCACCCACATAAATCATCAGGTGGGAAACGGCCATCAGATCCGCATAAGCAATCACGTACAAACCCGCTAGTCCAAGCATACACATAAACATGGCCAATGCTGCATGTAGCATGTTGCGTGTAAACAACATGGCAAACCCACTCCCGCAGGTCAATAAAACTAATGCTAGAAATGATACTAATATGGGTGTCATTTCGCTTCTGGATTATCAATATTAGACGCTTGACTAGACTCTGGACGCTGGACATCAGACGCTGGACTAGGATCTTTTGCCTTCACTTTAAAACTCGGCTTAAACGCAGGCTTCTTCACCTCTGAACTAGCAACTACCTCCTCCGGACTCCGGACTTCGGACTCATTAGACGCTGGACGCTGGACTTCGGACTTCGGACTTTCCACTGCCGACTGACCACCGACAACTGACAACTGATTACTGTCAACTGACGCCTGATTACTGACTACCGCCTTTGCTTTAAAACTCGGCTTAAAAGCAGGCTTTTTCACCTCTGTGCTAGCAACTGCCTCCTCCGGACTCCGGACTTCGGACTTCGGACTACCTTCTGAAGACTGACCACTCCCCCCTGCTTGCTTCATGGCTTCCTTTTCCGCCACAAACTGCTCGTACAATCTCTTCTTCTCCTCCGCCTCCTCAGC
>JBEDFG010000011.1:0-15849 GCA_041175285.1 Bacteroidota bacterium
AATTCATCTACATTGGATCAATTTGTCACGAAACATTATGGTCTAAAAGGAACAACAAAGCGCGATGAACTTGAGCAAGGTTATGAAAATTTCAAAATTGGAATCTTGCTACAAGAAGCACGCTCAAAAGCTGGATTAACACAGGATGAATTAGCTCAAAAAGCAGGCACAACAAAATCCTACATTTCAAAAATTGAAAATAACATCAAGGAAGTCAAGATTTCGACCCTACAAAAAATTGTCGAATTAGGCTTAGGCGGGAAGGTGGAATTGTCAATTAAGTTAGACGCGAATTAGACGCTAGACTCTGGACTCTGGACGTTAGACTCTAGACGTTGGAAATAATATGCTCTCTTGTAGAGACGCGACACTTCGCGTCTTACCAAACAAAGAGACGCGAGGTATCGCGTCTCTACAGTCTAACGTCTAGAGTCTAGCGTCTAAAAAAAAACACCCACCTTTTCAGATGAGTGTCTTCGTGGACCAGCATGGGCTCGAACCATGGACCCCCTGATTATGAGTCAGGTGCTCTAACCAGCTGAGCTACAAGTCCACATTAGCTAAAACTAATGTGGCGCAAAATTAATTAATTATTGGCTTTCTAACTACATTTGGGGTAATATTTTAACGTGTATGTTTCCAACGAAAATCATCAACGACCCTATTTATGGGTTCATCAAGATCAATAACCCATTCATCCTCAAGTTGATTGACCATCCTTTTGTCCAACGACTCAAGCGAATTAAGCAATTAGGACTAGCCGAATTTGTCTATCCAGGTGCCCACCATACCCGTTTTCACCACGCTCTGGGTGCCATGCATTTAATGGATCAGGCATTGGCCAACCTGCAAGCAAAAGGCTACACGATCACCGATCAAGAAAAGGAAGCCGCAGCCATTGCCATTCTTTTACACGATATCGGTCACGGTCCATTTTCACACGTGTTAGAATACACCCTACTCAATCACGTACACCACGAAGAGATTTCAAATCTCATCATGAAAAAACTAAACGAACATTTCAAAGGCAGATTATCGCTGGCAATCGATATGTTTAGTGGAAAATACGAGCGGCCATTTTTTCATCAACTAATCTCCAGCCAACTGGACGTAGACCGTTTAGATTACCTTTCCCGTGACTCCTTCTATACCGGCGTTCGTGAAGGCTTCATTGGTTCTGAACGACTTTTGAGTATGCTAGACCTCCAAGACGAGAATTTAGTCATGGAAGAAAAGGGAATCTATTCCATAGAGAATTTCCTCATGGCGCGCAGACTCATGTATTGGCAAGTGTACCTACACAAAACAGCCATCGCCGCAGAGACCATGTTGATTCAAATCCTGCGACGTGCCAAAACCCTCATCCAAGATGGGAAAAAACTTACCTGCACCTCTGCCCTTTTGACATTCCTGAAGAAAGACTATACCTGGGAAGAGTTTTCGACCACCGATAAATTATGGTTGGCCTTCACCGACCTAGATGATCATGACGTTTGGGCAGCCATCAAAGAATGGAAGCACGGACCTGATCCTATTCTGACTCGTTTATGTAGTGATTTCTTGGCGCGCCGACTGTTCACTTGCAAATTAGGTACACAACCTATCCCAAAATCCAAGCGAACAGAGCTTGCGCAAGAAATTACACAACGCCTTAAAATAAACGAAGAGGAATTATCTTACTTTGTTGTAGAAGGAACTACCAGCAATTCAGCTTATGTTCAAGGCGATAACACGATCAAGATCGTCGATAAACTTGGTCAGGTGGTCGAGTTAACTGAGGCATCGGATCTGCCGACCATCCAAGCTTTAAGTAAGATTGTGAAAAAATACTATTTTTGTTGCCCAAAGAGCGTATATTTGCAAGGCGAATTGAGCTCGTAAAAAACATTTTTAACACCTTAGCCAATATTCATCACGCATGAAATTTACTGTTGACCAAATAGCGACAATCCTTCAAGGCACAGTATCAGGCGATGGTTCTCAATTCATTTCGGGTTTTGACAAAATCGAAGAAGGTAAACCTGGTAGCATTTCCTTTCTTTCTAATCCTAAATACGAATCCTATTTATACGACACGAATGCCACTGCAGTCATCGTATCGAAGGATTTAGATTTAAAACAAGCCGTAAAAGCAACTTTAATTTTAGTTGCTGACCCCTACGTTGCTTTCACTACCCTGCTCCAAAAATACCAAGAAATGACTGCTGAACGTGAGACTGGAATCTCCATTCACTCGATCATCGAAGCAGGCGTAAAAGTAGGCAAATCAATCTTCGTTGGCCGTTTTACTTCTATAGATTCCCATTCAAGCATTGGTGAATCAACCAGTATTCATAACCACGTAAGTATTGGCAAAAACGTCCATATAGGCAATAATTGCATCATTTATCCAGGTGTTGTCATCTACAATGACACCATCATTGGAAATAATGTCGTGATACATTCCAATGCTGTCATTGGATCAGATGGCTTCGGTCATGCTCCTCAAGCAGATGGATCGTATAAAGCGATTCCTCAATTAGGTAATGTAGTCATTGAAGATGACGTAAGCATCGGTGCAAATGCAACAATCGATCGCGCTACGATGGGTTCAACTTACATTCGTAGAGGTGTCAAAATAGACAATCTTGTGCAAATTGCACATAATGTTGAGGTAGGTGCCCATACAGCTATTGCTTCTCAAACAGGAATTTCAGGTTCAACTAAAATAGGTGAATATTGTCTAATCGCAGGCCAAGTGGGCATTGCAGGACACTTAACCATTGCACCGAAAACAATCATTACAGGTCGAACGGGTATAACTAAATCAATTAAACAAGCTGGACAAACATTAGGAGGTTATCCAGCCATGAATAATGCGGAATTCTTAAAGAGAAGCGCATTAATTCGTCGATTACCCGAATTATTTGAACAAATTAAAAACATTAAATAGGCTTACCCTTCTTATGAATAATAAGCAACATACCATTACCAAATCAGTAACCTTATCCGGCGTCGGATTGCATACAGGTGTCATTGCAAACATGACATTTTTGCCCGCTCCGGCTAATCACGGCATAAAATTTCAGCGTGTTGATCTACCAGGCCAACCGATCGCTGATGCAGATGTAGACTACGTCGTAGACACTTCTCGTGGAACGACCATCGAACACAACGGCGCTCGTATTAATACCGTTGAACACGTGTTAGCTGCTTTAGTAGGTCTTGAGATTGACAATATCCTAATCCAATTAGACGGACCTGAGCCGCCTATCATGGATGGTAGCTCCATTAAATTTGTTGAAGCACTTCGTGACGCTGAACCTACCGAACAAGAAGCGCATCGTAAATTCTTTGAATTACCCGAAGAAGTACGTTTCAAAGATTTAGAAAAAGGAATTGAACTGGCTGCACTACCATTAAACGATTACCGGATAGCGGTGATGGTGGATTATAATTCGAAGTTTTTATCGAGCCAACATGCCAACTTATCGCATGTGTCTCAATTTGAAAAAGACTTCTCAATGTGCCGTACTTTCTGTTTCGTACATGAATTAGAGGCACTTTACAAAGCAGGATTGATCAAAGGTGGAGATTTAAATAACGCCATCGTTATCGCAGATCGCGATTATTCTGAAGCTGAATTAGCTCATATTTCTGAAGTATTAGGTAAACCCAAAGTATCAATTTCGAAAGAAGCCGGTATCATGAATAATACCAGCCTTCACTATTCAAACGAAATGGCTCGCCACAAGTTATTGGATGTGATGGGTGATTTAGCTTTAGTGGGAAGACCAATAAAAGCTCAAATTTTAGCTTCACGTCCAGGACATGCGTCCAACGTGGAATTGGCTAAAAAGATTAAGAAATTAATGTTAGAAGCGGAGAAAAATAACGTTCCGGTTTACGACCCGAAACAACCTCCTATCTTCTCTCACGAACGTATTTACGAACTATTACCACACCGTTATCCATTCCAAATGATTGACAAAATCATTTATTTGGATGACAACAGTGTTATTGGAGTTAAAAATGTGACCATGAATGAAAATTACTTCATGGGCCATTTCCCAAACAATCCAGTTATGCCAGGCGTTATGCAAGTAGAAGCCATGGCTCAAACAGGTGGTATCCTAGTGCTTAGCTCCGTACCAGATCCAGAAAACTACTGGCCTTATCTTGTTGGCATCGAAAACTGCCGTTTCCGTAAGTCAGTTATTCCAGGTGATACGGTCATCTTTAAATGTGAATTAACGGCACCGATTCGTCGGGGAATTGCCAAAATGATAGGTAAAGCGTACGTCGCTGGCCAAGTAGTATGTGAGGCTGAAATGACAGCAAGTCTTGTTAGAAAATCTTAGGTAAAATATATGCAAACACTTTCTGTCATCCATCCAGATGCTAAATTAGGCGCCAACGTTACCATTGACCCTTTTTCAGTTATTCATGCAGATGTAGAAATAGGCGAAGGAACATGGATCGGTTCGAATGTAACCATCTACCCTGGCGCACGGATCGGAAAAAATGTACGTATTTTTCCTGGAGCCGTTATTTCAGCGGTGCCACAAGACTTGAAATTTGGTGGTGAAATTACCACAGCTGAAATCGGCGACAACACGACTATTCGTGAGTGTGTGACTGTTAATCGTGGCACTTCAGATAAACTTAAAACGGTCATCGGTCAAAACTGCCTAATCATGGCCTACGTCCATGTGGCGCATGATTGCAACATTGGTAATCATTGCATTCTTGCCAATGCAGTTCAATTAGCTGGACATGTGACCGTAGGTGATTTTGCTATCATAGGCGGTTCATCTGCTGTTCACCAGTTTGCGCATATAGGTAGACATGTGATGATTTCAGGCGGATCTTTAGTTCGTAAGGATGTTCCCCCATTTACCAAAGCAGGTCGTGAACCACTTTCCTACGCAGGTATCAATTCCATTGGTTTACGTAGACGTGAATTTAACGATGAACAAGTAGCTGAAATTCAAGAAACGTATCGCTACATCTACCAAAAAGGTTTAAACAACCAAGAGGCGCTAACGCAAATCGAACAACATATTCCTGCTTCTGCCCACCGTGATGAAATTATCAATTTCGTACGCAATTCAGAACGCGGTATCATGAAAGGGTAATTAGCCTATGAAGATCATTGCAACAGGTGTTGAGAAAAAATTCCGCAAAGAATGGATCTTCAAAAAATTAGATGGAACATTTACCTCCGGTAATTCCTACGCGCTCGTTGGCCCCAATGGCACCGGAAAAAGCACTCTACTAAAGATTTTAGCCCAATTCTCATTACCCACCAATGGCCAAGTATCGTTTTACCAAGCAGACGGAACCGCCATTTCTACTGATCTTGCCCATCAATTCATTGCGTACGCGGCACCTTACGTAGACGTCATTGAAGAATTTACACTGAGTGAATTAATCGAATTTCTTCAGAAACTTGATTTCATTCCATCTGAAATTACCCTAGACAGTTTCGAAAAATACATGGAATTGAGCCCAGGAAAGGCCAAATTGATCAAAAACTATTCCTCGGGTATGCGCCAAAAAATCAAATTGGCCATCGCCCTGCTTTCCCCTCGCCCGATTCTTTGTCTAGATGAACCCACCTCGAACTTAGATGAAAAAGCGAAACAATGGTTCATCCACAAACTAGCTGAAAACAGATCTAAATTAATATTCATTGCTTCGAACGAAGCCATCGAGATTGGACTTTGCGATCACCAAATTGCTATTGCTGATTATAAGAACTAACTGAATTTCAACCGTAATCGCAGTTGAACTAAAGCGAAAACAATCAGATTAAAGCCTACAAAAAAGCCAATACTGGCTAACTCCAACACACCCTTACTGATGACTTGATAATGCTCAAAGAGTGAGATCGATTCAAGGAATGGAAGTTCTTGAGGTACTTGCCAACAAACAAAATTCAGAAAGACACCGAGGACAAAGGCCAGTGCTTGTTTATCTACCAGCGCTGACGCCAGACAGCTTAACGAAATGAATGATAAACAAAGTAACAGAATACTGATATACCCCCCTGCTATTAACGACGAATCATAATTACCTACAGGATTGCCTAGTTGGCCAATAGAAAACACAAAAACCCAAGTAGGCAATAACACAACCAAGACAACTGCAAACAAACCCATTACCTTCCCGAGCGTAATTTCTTCCATCGAGATGGGTAAGCTCCGCAATAGATCAAAGGTCTTTAATTCAAACTCTTCCGCAAACGTACGCATGGCCAATGCCGGAATAAAGAATAAAAAGAACCAAGGATTCAAATCAAAAAATACGGTTAACTCAGCAAAACCAAATTCTAAAATATTGCCATTTAGATACCAAACATAAAGACTCAAAAGGACATAAAAAGCCACCATCACGCCTAAACCGATGAACGAACTAAAAAATGCCTTGAATTCTTTTTGGATAATGGCCCACATAATTACTCGTCGAAAACTGATTTTTCACGTTTTAAAACGCCTGAAACGATCAAACCTAGTATAAACATAAATACAATCGTCACGATCACAATAATGACAAACTGAACACCGGGTCCCATCATCATCTTCGTGATTTTTTCAGCATCTTCAATTTGGCTGTTGGTCAAACCTTGATCCTCCAATTTTTGACGTGCTAAATCCAATTGTTTTTGTACAACGCCTTGATCAATAAATTGCAAATAAATATAATTGAACGCGCCAGCAATAACTCCCCAAATAGCACCCAATAGAGCCGAAGATCCTAATCCCTGGCCATAACTCATAAAACCATCATTCTCTTCACGCACCTCACGTAAAGCCATTACTAAAATACTTACGTTGATAATTAAGGTAACAATCGTAGAAACCCAACCTAAGGTTTCAGAAAAGTCTTCCTCTAAACCCGTGTACTTCGTAATTAGAGTAAAAATAAAACTTAACAATCCTCCAATTGCACCCCATTTCAACATGATTAAACTAGGGGAAGACTTTTGATTATCCATTTTGTTATTGTTTAAAGTATAAGGAGATTAATAAATTAGGTAAAAAGGCTAAGGCCATTTTTTGGCTTAAATCATCTTTTGCAATACTCGCAGCATCGATTCCACGGATACCCTCCTTCAATTGCGTGTAATAGGAAACACCTTCCTGAGCGACAATCGCTTTTTGATATTGAACAAGTTCTTGTAAACTCCCTGCCACATAATCCTGCAACCACGAGATACCCGTAGGGCTTGAATAAAAATAATATAAAGTGATCGCTGAAAGCAAAGCCGTAACTAACACATACACATACTGAAAGCCAAATAATTGCAAGAAATGAACGGAACTGCCGCGGTTTTTACCCACAAACAATTTCGCCAATATCACCTGACCAATTAAAATTAGTACATAATTAGGTGCCTTCTTTCCGCCCAAAGGGATAATGCCATTCACTTGAAAAAAATAACAATACGCCACTAAAGACAGTAAGGTCAATAATGAAATTAAGGCCAACCGTGGCAATTGGGCTACAAAATCTTTCATCTTAGTTTTTGGTCAACGATTCACCTTGCAAAACAAAGCGGATTTGATGCGCAAAGCTATGTCCCAAGAAACAGCTATTCTTAGACTTACTCTTGATCATCGCTTCAGCATAAGGTGCTTGTGGAGCTTCCACATAAACGAATCCTTTACAAGCCGCACCTACCTTTAACTCGGGTAATTGAACTCCCAATAATTGAGCAGGCTTTAACGTAATCAAATCAGTTGCTTGCTTCAGATTCCGCGCATTTGCGGCTTGCATAAATGCCACAAACAACGTTTCTAAGCCGATTGTCCCAAATGAGGCATGATCAAATTCAACTGCTTTGGACTCAAATTCAATCGGGTGATGATCTGATACAACCACATCAATCACGCCCGTTTTTAAACCTTCCCACAATGCCTCACGATCGGATTCCGTTCTAAATGGCGGGAATACTTTCATATGGGTATCAAAATCGGCAACCGCAGATTCCGTAAATATCAATTGATGTACCGCGACATCTGCCGTAACAGGTAAGCCTTCCGCTTTTGCCGCGCGAATCAATTCAACAGATTCAGCAGAAGATAGGCATGCAAAGTGTAATCTAAATGATTTAGATTCCTGTCCAAAGGCATTAGCCCGTACATAACGAAGTAGGTCTAAATCTCTTTTAATACTTAGTGTCTCCGCTAACACAGGGATACCTTTCAATCCTTGCAATGTCGATTGTAGTCCCTCGTGAATCTGACCATATAGGGACAATGAGGCCGTATCTGGTCGAGATACGACAGTTACAGGCAAGGTTTGTAAATATTGCAAACACTTACCCATCAAATCCACATGCTGTAAGGAACCAGCTCCGTGACCGAACCAGTTAGCACCTGCTTGATGTAAATCCAACAACTCTGCAAAATTCTCCCCTTTATTATCCACCGTTAAAGGTGCCATAGCATGAAAGCCTTTTTGAATAATAAACTGAATCGATTCAGCCGTTTGAGCGACAGGCTCGCCAGTTGGTAATAACAACATATCCAACACACCTCCTTTTAAGGCTGCTGCTTGTAAACTAGACCAATCTTCACGAAACTCGCCACCGGGTAAGGTATGATGAACACGTAAATCGACAACCGATGGCGACCAAGAAGCGTTTGCTTCTTCAATCACCAAATCTGCCTTCGCTGAAATGCTAGGAGCTATTTCGATCCATTGACCGTCTTGTGCCAACAAATCTATGCGCTTGCCATAGAACTCTGACCGGCTGTCTTGAATGGTAACTTGCTTAATTAATATCCGCATGTTATTTCTATTCTAAAAAAAAACCCTGAATATCAGGGTTTTAAAAATCAATGTGCTACAAATGCTTGATAGGTTGCTACGTCCATTAAGGAATCTAAGTCACCTAAATCACTTGGTTTAATTTTAATAATCCAACCTTCGCCGTATGGGTCTGAGTTAACTAATTCTGGACTGTTGTTCAGCGCCGTGTTAAACTCAACTACCTCACCAGCAACGGGTGAAAATAAATCTGAAACCGTTTTAACAGCTTCCACTGAACCGAATACAGCATCTTTGGCAACTGACTTACCTACTGATTCAACTTCAACGAAAACGATATCTCCCAATTCACCTTGTGCGAAATCGGTAATGCCGACGATCGCTACATCTCCTTCTACTTTAATCCACTCGTGTTCTTGTGTGTACTTTAATTCTGATGGGAAATTCATATCTACTATTTTTTTGCTTGCAAAGGTCACGAAAATCGCGCTTGATTGCAATAGTTTTTTCTAATTATTCACTTAAACTATATCTAATTTGGAAACCTCCAGCGACTGTAGATCGGTAAAACGAATTAGAAACCAAGGGGTTATTCATCATCTTATCAAAATATGCAGTAACTGATAATTTGTCACTTACAGCGTAACTTAATTGGGGGCGGAATTGGAAATTAATAAATCCTTGCGTCACAATCGTTTCTGCATCTAATTTTCGCTGTAAGGTACGCGTATCTCGAATCGTTAAATTCATATTGAAGCGGAGGTCATTGGGAAGTCGAACGGCACGACCGTTGATCTTAAATGGAATTAGCATGTTGGCCCGCGTAAATCCAACCGAGAATGTTAAATCTTTATTTGACAATTCAGCTACCTGGGAATTCGCCAAATTCAAACCTACATTTCGATCTTGATTATATTCCAATCGTAATGTAACTCGACTCTTCGTAATCGCATTGACTCCAATCAATGGGGAGAATCTTTCCGTAAATGAAATCGTACTCATCACGTAAACAGGAATTAAATTCTTGGTAACTGGATCGAAACGAGATGACAACGGATATAATAAACTGTTCAATGTCAAATTACGATAGTCATTTTCGAACTGACCGTATTCTAATGATGAAACAAAATTACCTACACTATAGGTACTCGAATACATGTGCGTAATGGTAAATGAGCTAAACTTCTTGGTAATCCATGGAAGCAAGTTCAATCCATTATAATCCACTTTCCAGTTTGGCAATGGCAAATTGTAGAAAGGAGAAAACTTAACCTTATCTGCTGGTACGCCTGAATAGGCCGCAAAGAAAGCAGGAATCAGCACATCCTGTGAATTCTTATTATATGCGCCACCTTCCCCAAAATTAGCTCGATTTAAACGTTCTAGGATTACTTGTCGGTTAGTTCTAAACGATTCAAACACACCTTCCGGATTTTTAAATGCCGTTACGAATGAGAGGAATGACATTGAATAATTTCCTGAGCGTAATGGACTTTCACTCTTGAATGGTCCACCCAAAACGGCAGGCCGGTAAAATTCTTGATAATTGTCGCCTTTGGTATAATTACCATCTACTGTTACACGGAAATCTTTGGTAGGCTCCAGTTGCGTTGTGTAGGTAAACCGTTGATTGCGCAACTGCGTAAACGGAATGTTTTGATAGGTACTCTTCGATAACCAACCATTTTCTGCTGCTTTAAATCGAATACCATCGCTTTGTCCCCCACTGATAAAATCAAATCCAGGTGCTCCAAAATTACCATTCATCCCAAATCTGCCTGGAGACGGCAAAAAGCCTGGAAGCGTAGTTGACTCATTAATCGAATAATTAACCTGAATTCCACGTAGGGTCAATAGTAATCGCGTAATAGATCGCAATGCATTTTTAGGTGCAATGTAAATATCTTCATCGTCACCCGGATTTCGAGCTACGTTTTTAGAATCATTACTAGGGGTATTCGCCCAGCGCAAAGCGCGAATGCGATTATATAATGACACAAAATCAACCTTACCAGAAATTCCTCGTTCCCGCGTGTTTTTGATGATATTTCCAAAGGCTATCCCATCATCATCACTAATATTTAATGAATTCGCATAGTAATTATAGCCCACGCGATGCGTATAATCTGCATTCATCCAGTCGGTCAATGGCAATTTTTGCAAAGGCAAACGCCAAATCATACCAGCCTGCTGATCAAATTCCTTCGCACGCCCCATGGCCTTAATATTATTCGTTACGTATTCGTCGTAACCAGGAGCTACAATATCCCCTATCGGTTCATCAATAATGGAATTGACCCGCGTGTTATAATTCAAAACCATACTCTTCGTCAAATTCCAGTTCACTGCGTACTGTCGGTTGAAAAACCAGTATTTTTCAAATAAAGGACTCACACCAAGCGTTGAGAAATCTGAATTTCGTATTTGTGTCTTGACAAACGAACGATCCATTTCTGCGCGCACCGCAATGGATGACGGAATCAGATTGATATTAAAATCCTTTAATAAACTGATCCATTGTGAATTCCAGTTGGTCTTCCCAAAAGGCTCCCAGAAAATAGAATTAGCGGAATACGCATATTGAATACTTCCCCGCTGACTTAGCTGACGGTAATTATCAATAAGCGTACTAGAACGTAGCATTTCAGAGTGAGCATACGAGAATGAGAAGTTAGAGAAATCCCATAAATAAGCATGTTTAGCTAACGCAGACCTAACCTTTCGCACATTGGTAAAGTTGAAGCCTTGTCGGCTTGAACGATCTTCCACCATGCGCATATAATCTTCCCCAGCAGCTTTGTCGGACAAAAACACATCAGGATCTAATGGATCAAATTGGGGTGAAATCGCCCGATTATCATAGGTTACAAAGAATGGAATGCGGAAGCCCCATTTAGCTGGCAAGAATTTCTCCAGATTCAAATTCGCGGTAATGCCATATTCAAGCATATTATCGCGTGAACGCTCGGATATTTTAGATTGAACTCCTCCAAAACCATAATTCTTAAACGCACCATTAAAGGTCACTTGACCTAAATCAGCTAGTTTGATAGCCATCTTGCCTAAGGCAGCCGAACCTGATGTTTGATCAAATCCAGAAGCTCGTAATTCGTTCACCCAAACACAGAATGATTTATTTTGACTATTTTCAATCGGATTTCTAACCCCAATCATGAGCGTCATACTGGCACTTTGATCTGGCCGACCCATCACCGTAATCTTATATTTCTTACCCGTTGAACTAGTCATAATAAGACTAAAACGTTTGTCTAAGGACTTACCCTGACGGTCACGCTCAATCTTCACTTGTTTTAATAAGTCAAATTCAACATCAAATTCATTTTCTGCAGGCCATATCTCTAAGTCCAAACTTTGTCCCTTTTGTGTTTGAATCAAACCGGCATTCTCAACCTCATAGTAATTGTCCGTCAAATCTGTACCAATTCGCATAAAGGCAGCAACATTGCCAACATTCGCATCCTGACTTTGCATAGACACAAACATGCGTAAACGCTTATAATTAATAAAGTCGAACATGGTATTTTTAAAGACGCCACGAGCATCACCCGGACGTAAATTATCCACACATAAACTCATCGACTGCTCATTCAAACGAGCATTATTAATCGTTGTCACATCTTGATCACGTACAAATCCAGGAGGAACAACATACGGAATGGTATTAGCGCCTTTAGAAGCAGGGCCATTTTCTTCGATATTTACACTCGTTACACGCAATTGTGTACCCGGTGTTTCCGGAATATCCTGTCCATTTTTTTGATCTAATTGACCCACAAACTTGCGATACGAATATCCAGATAACTGCAATTGCGCAAAACGAAGCACCACCGGTTCCTCAAATTCCTTTAACATCATCCGGAAGAAACGGATTGACTTAAATCCAGTAATACCATTAACAGCTTTATAACTGTTCTTATCTTTAATCGGAATGCGGAATAAATACCAATCGACTCCACCTTCAGTGATTTTATCAACGATAAAGTTTTGGCCAACTTGCATCCCCTTTTTCAAATCAACTTGATATTCGAAATATGACTCAACTTCGTTGATGGTATTATCATTATTCAAATCCTCCCGATCAGGCATCATACTATTCGCTTCTGTAATCGTCGCGTTGGTTGGATTATCCGTATTCGGCGAGTTATTTTCCAAGCCCATGTATTGCTTATAGCGCTGAATGATACTAGGAGTTGATTGATAGGTGTCACTCAAATAATGCACAAAATCGTCCCCAGCAGGGTCTTTTTGAATCGCAGCTAGCGCAGCACTATTAGTCACTTTTGTCCGTGTCTGATTCAAATAATTGCTGAAATAGGTTGTCTCAGAAAGATTACTCGCTTCTGTTGTCACATTCGGCAAGCCATCTAATCCAATGTCTTGTTGGGCCCGACCACCTTGATTGTCAAACGCATTAATAACAAACTGACGTTTAGGCGCAATACCATAATTTGTTTTCTCTACATTTCCCTTCACTGCATCAACAATCTTCTCCCCTGCTGGAATCCCATTTTCAAAGTTGGAATACCCATCCGGCACAAAATCTTCTGAAACATCCCCTAAATGAAAAACTAGTTTTCCACCCTTTGTATTATTCTTATTGAAGATTCCGTCACGAATTTTTCCGGTTTCACCTTCCACGAAAGGGTTCATTAACCAGAATTCGATTTGCTCCACGTTCGCATTATCAAAATCTGTATCAGCTGTAATCGCTCGTGTTATCGTACCAAAATTTGACTTTGGATTTACGAGTAAACCATCTGCCGATAAATTAGGATTGAAGTTATAAATACCGCGTTCAGATGGAAAATAAGCCACATCTAAGACACCGATAGGCAAATTCGTAATGTTATTGGCAAAATCCTTATTAGGAAAAAGACCCTTGGGCGTAACGACACGCTCATAAGCATACGCATTGATTTCTGCGGCATCTAAGCCTGGCACATCGAGTGCAAAACCTCCTTGACCATACAAACTGGCATCCACCGTATAGGCTGAAATCTTAGCACGCTTGAAGTTGGACGCCAAATCACGTGGATTCGTACCAGCTGCAAAATCCACAGGTACCGCACCCGGTTTCCACATAGTAGGTTGACTACTCATCGAATATACCACACGCGCTGATTCAAAATCATCAATAAATGCATTTCCTTGAACGCGGTCATTCACATTAGGAATTAATTTGGCCGCCTCCCCTTGAAAATCAATCACAGACGTTTCCTTGGTAGATACAAATGGCAAGGCATCTAGCATGCGCGTTAGTCCATTTGATTTCTTCAAAAGAGAGACATCAACACCCAACAACGTATTATTTACCGGTTCATTTCCGATGGCAACCCGACGTAAAAAAGCGGGAGGTGTTTCACTCATGCTTTGCACCGTAGCTCCCAAGTGAATATCCTGACCCAAATTATAGTCTAAACGAGTTCCTAGTAACGTACGAACTTGATTCGTAAACAAATCTGGTTTCTCATAACAAACCTTCAATTCTCGGCCTGAATTAAACACGCCCTCATTGATGATTTTAACCTTTCCAGATTGCCCTTCCACAATGAAATCAGAACCCGGACTCAGTAATTGTCCACCGGCAGAAACCGTTACCGACTTAGGCTCAACCCCAAATGGCAAATTAATGTCCCCACCAGCTCCTGCCTGAAATGAACCTTTTAGGAAGAATTTATTCTTGGTTGCTAATTGCTGAGCATCCGTGAGTGTTTTTTTGTACAGATCCGTAAAGATATATTTGTCTAACAAACTTGGCTCCGACTTTAATTTGTCCGCTAAACTCGAACCAAATGGCTCCAATACAGGAAACACAATCCGACCATTTTTGGAATCAATCGTAATGTCTTCTACATAATCAAAATTTCCATCAGGTTGTGGATCACCTGCAAAATTCAACTTATCTAAACCCAGCAATTTGACATAAGGGGTATCCTTAATTTGAGCTCCCCCTTCAATGATATTAGAGTTATCGATTCCTGTTGCGTCATCTTTGTAAACAATTCGCAACTGAAAATTCTGTTTGGATAACGCACTCGTATTTAACGTGTAAATATTCTTCATCATCAAATCCCACATGGGATGCTCCAAATGATTACGAACGGTAGATGATTTTAACATTTTCAAAATCAATACCTCATTATCCTGACGCATTTGATAATCTTCCGTCAGCTCCCCTACTTTATACCGACGGCCATTCAATGTATATTCGTAGGCAACGGCCAAAACCTCATCGTTACGCAACGGAGCCACTAAGGAAATATAACCCAACTGTGGATTGAATTTAAATTCACGCTCATTCAAACGTTTGGCACCTTTGAGCATATCAAAATCGGTCCCTCGGGTAAATCCATAACTCGATTCCAATTCAAAGGAAGCTTGATCAGGCCGACGAATCTGCGCGTCATTAGTCAATTTTTGAAATAATGTATTCGAGGAATTATCGACATACGTAGAACCAGCATTCACCTGAACACGTGAATTATAGGGTTTGGGTTCTGCCAAATCACTCAAAGCAACCAAATTTCGTAACGTTTCCGTACTCTGCGTCCGGTTCGTCACATAAACCTCCACCCGCGTAATCGTCACACCACTTGTAATGACAGGCATATTGCGCAAGGCGCGTTCGTAGTTATTGCGAAAATAGGTTGACAAAAAGAAATGTCTGTTTTCATCATATTGGTCAGCCCTAATTTCAAAAGAGCGACCCTGCGTCCCTCCTTTTAGCGTGATACAATCTTGTTTCGAACGCTGTTGAGCAGCTACTACCGTCACATCCAAATTCCCAAATCGCATTAACGTCTTTAAACCAAATAGGTTCTGAACACCAGGGATCAATTGTGAATTAAGTGTCCAAGACGTATTTCCCGCTTCAATATTTTGTAAAATATCCTCCTCTTGGGTCTTCCAATTCAACTTTAGCTGATTCTGGAAATTGAAACTCGCTTTCGTGTCGAAATTGGTATTCAAATTCAACTTATCACCAATCTTTCCTTGAAAGTTGATTTGCGCTTGTTCATTAAAGAACAAATTACCCACATAACGTAATTGAACTGGAATGGATGGATTATC
>JBEDFG010000012.1:0-15567 GCA_041175285.1 Bacteroidota bacterium
ATTTTCATCAACGTACCGGATGATCGCATCTAAAAATTGCTTTCCAAACTTGACCACTTTTCCCATACCAACGCCGTTAATCTGCGCCATTTCCTCCTGGGTTGTTGGATAGGTTGTTGCCATTTCTTCCAACGACGGATCTTGGAAAATGACGTACGGAGGTAGGTTTTTCTCCTTCGCTACTTTTTTGCGAAGTGTTTTTAATATTTCAAATAAGGCATCATCATAGGCTTTCGCTCCTAATGCTGCATTTTCTTCTTCATTTTCTGCCGTTATCGCCTCTTGTTCATAATCATGATCACGGGAGAAAGTTAGCGGATAGGAATCTTTTAGGTAGGCTTCTGATTTTTCATTCAGCTTGAGGACACCATAATTTTCGATGTCTTTGGCTAATAAATCATAAATAACTAATTGCTTAATGAATGAAATCCAAGGTGACTTTTGGCTCTCCGGATTTGGTTCTTTTTTAGACTTCTTAAGTAATTTTGGTTTCTTCGGCGCGTCTTCATCTCCATCCTCCTCATCATCGTCATCATCCTCATCTTCGGGTTCAACCACATTCCACGGAGCAACAGCCCCGATTCCATAACAACTTAATTTGTCATGCTCGTAGCTTTGTGTATACTGATTGCTTTTGCCTTCTAATACATCAGCTAAATGTTCAGCGTCAAATTTTTCACCCGTTTGTTTGACGGCATCTAGCACCCACGTTACTTCCTTTTCAGCTTTATATGTGGCCGTAGGATGCATGCAGTTGTCACAAAATCCGCAATTTTCAGCCATGTGTTCGCCAAAATAGCTAAGTAACTGTTTACGCCTACAAACCCCTAAATTGGCATAATAGACCATTTCGCTTAAGAGCAATTTGGCATTTTCCTTTTCAGAAACGGCTTTGTCTTTATTGAATTTGTCGAGCTTAAGAATATCGTCGTAGGTATAAAACAAGATACATGTGCCATCTAGGCCATCGCGTCCTGCACGACCCGTTTCTTGATAATAACCTTCTAGCGATTTTGGGGCATCGTAGTGAATAACAAAACGAACATCTGGTTTATCGATGCCCATTCCAAACGCAATCGTCGCCACCATCACATCTACTTCCTCATTTAAGAAAGCTTCCTGATTGCTCATCCGTACTTGAGGATCTAATCCCGCGTGGTAGGGTAGCGCATTAATTCCATTCACCAATAATAAGTCTGAAATTTCCTCTACGCGCTTCCGACTCAAGCAGTAAATGATTCCCGCTTTGCCTGAATGACCCTTGATATAGCGAATTAATTGCTTATCAATGTCTTTCTTCGAACGAATTTCATAATATAGATTTTTCCGATTAAACGATGTTTTAAACACCGTCGCGTCTTCTAAATTTAAGGTCTTCTGAATGTCCTGTTGGACCTTAGGTGTCGCCGTCGCCGTCAATGCGATGATGGGCAAT
Source organism: Bacteroidota bacterium (assembly GCA_041175285.1). Taxonomy (GTDB): domain Bacteria; phylum Bacteroidota; class Bacteroidia; order Cytophagales; family Spirosomataceae; genus Aquirufa. Next base: position 1,436 of record JBEDFG010000012.1, read on the forward strand.
TTCGCATCAATATTTTCAATGATTGTACGAATCTTACGATATTCAGGACGGAAATCATGTCCCCATTCCGAAATACAATGCGCCTCATCGATGGCCACAAATGAGATATTAGCTTGTTGGAGAAAATTCAAATTCTCCTGCTTATTTAACGATTCAGGGGCGATGTACAATAATTTCACCACGCCGCTAATGACTTCAGCTTTGACGCGATTGATTTCTGCTCGACTTAAAGACGAGTTTAAAAACTGGGCATTGATACCAAAAGCGACCATTTGGTCAACTTGGTTTTTCATCAATGCGATCAATGGTGAGATGACAATGGCCGTACCAGGCATAACGATGGCCGGTAATTGATAGCACAGCGATTTGCCCGCGCCTGTAGGCATGAGAACAAAACTGTGGTTTCCAGCAATGGTATTTTGAATGATGGCCTCTTGTTCACCTCTAAACTGACTAAAGCCAAATGTCTTTTTGAGTTGCTCTTTTAAAACATCGGGTGAAATGGAATTGGTCATACGATTGATCGTGGCGTTTGTGTTTCTTTCTTAGCGGAATTCTTTTGATTGTCTTATCTTTGAACCCTGAAATCCTTACTAACATTGAAATTAAGCAAAAATATTCAATCCACAGCAAAAAAAGTTTTAACGCAAGAAGCGGAGGCCATTTTGCTTGTGAGCCAAGCAATTGATTCTGATTTTGAAGCTTGTGTTGAACATTTGCTTGCACAACCAGGTAGGATTGTATTTACGGGAATAGGCAAATCCGCAATCATTGCGCAGAAAATTGTTGCAACCATGAATTCTACTGGCACGCCAGCTTTGTTTATGCATGCGGCTGATGCAATTCATGGTGATTTGGGGATGATTCAGTCTGGTGATTCCGTGATTTGTATTTCCAAATCAGGCGATACCCCAGAAATCAAGGTACTTGTTCCACTGATCAAGCGTTTAGGCGTTTCATTGATCGCCATGGTTTCAAATAAACAGTCATATTTGGGCCAACAGGCCGATTATATTTTACATGCCTTAGCGGATAAGGAAGCCGATTTGATGAATTTGGCACCTACGACTTCGACTACCGTGGCCTTAGCTTTGGGCGATGCCCTCGCCGTATGCTTGTTGGAATGCAAAGGTTTTACCGCTCAGGATTTTGCCAAATATCATCCTGGCGGCGCTTTAGGAAAGCGGATGTATTTGAAGGTATCGGATATTTATCCCCAACACGATTTTCCTTGCATTATGCCTACGGCAACGATTAAAGAGGCAATTCATGAAATTAGTTCGAAACGATTAGGAGCCACTGCTGTCGTGGATGGAGATCAATTACTAGGTATTGTGACAGATGGTGATGTACGCCGGATGTTGGAAAAAGAAACGGATTGGTCTGCGATTCAGGTGATCGACATGATGAATCGTACGCCTAAAACTATTGATTCCGAAGCATATGCGACGGAGGCCTTGGCCATTATGCAATCCCTAAATATCACGCAATTGGTGGTCTTGGCAAATAAAAAGGCCGTGGGATTTGTGCATCTCCACGACCTATTAAAAGAGGGTATCGTTTAATTAACGCATGCGGTTAGAAGACTGCACGAGCATCTCATCTTTACGAATTAATCGATTAGCGATCATGTTGGCTAATAATGCAACAACTAGCGCATAAAATCCATATCCATATTTTCCTTGTACTTCTGGGTCAAATGTAGGCATCGCCTCCTTAAAGATCAGCCAAAACGAATAGGCCATAGCGCCAGCCAGCATAAGCGAATTCACTAAGCCCAACATCATTTGGCGAACGCGATTCTTGAATGAGAATATCGTAATTAAAGTGATGATGGTCGATAAGGTAATGAGTATGGTGATGGTAATTGCCTGGTGTGTCGCTGTGATTTGCTCTCCCTGAGACAAGGTCCATTCGTTAAAGTATAGGCTTGCTTTTTGCCCAGATGCACCTATTTTGCTCCATATAGGCCAGCCTGTTGATGTAACAAGACTGTTGGCGATAATGACTAAGGCTAAGAAAAGGGTTTGAGGTCTTTGAATCATACGTATTAATTATTTGATGCGAAATTAAGCATTTTCTTGAAAAAGCTTGGCTGCGATTTTCGCAGAACTTAGGCATAAAGGAATTCCTCCGCCTGGGTGAACACTTCCCCCCATCCAATACAGGTTTTTGATGGCCGGCCGGTAGTTCGGATGCCGCAAGAATGCCGCGAATTTATTGTTGGAAGCATTGCCATATAACGCGCCTCCAGAAGATGAGGTGCGAGTTTCTATCCGCCGAGGATCCAGGTAGTCCTCGGAGACGATGTGTTTTTCAAGTTCTACCCCTAGGATACGACTGATTTTAGCCATGACATTTTTGCGAGTTTCAGCAACCAATTGATCCCAGTCCTGCCCACTATTAGCAGGCGCATTCATCAGCACGAACCAGTTTTCACAACCTGATGGGGCATCCTCCGGTGCTACTTTACTAGAAATATGTACATAGGCTGTTGGATCCTCATCCATCGTTTGGCCGTTGAAAATGGCTTCAAATTCCCTTTTGTAATGGTCTGAAAAAAAGATGTTGTGCACGCCCAATTCATCAAAGGTGCGATTGACCCCCCAATAAAAAATAATGCCAGAGCTTGATTTAGGCTGATTGAGCAGTTTTTTGGGCTTGGGTAGGCTTGTTAATAATCGTTCGTACGTTGGCCTAATATCCGCATTGCTAGCCACGAAGTCGAAATCGTAGCTTCCTTTGGAAGTCTCAATTCCAGTCACCCGCGCACCCACACATCGGATGTTGGTGACAGGTTCTTCCAAGTGAAATTCAACACCTAGTTCCTGTGCTAAACGGGTTAAAGATCTGGGGATTTCAATCATACCCCCTGCAGGGAAATAGGCGCCTAAATTATATTCTAGGTGAGGTATGATGCTTAGGGTTGCTGGTGTTTGATACGGATCAGAACCATTATAGGTGGCGTATCGGTCAAATAGCTGGACCGTTTTTGGGTTATTAAATCGCTTGCGGTGGCTATTGTGCATCGTGTCAAAAAGGCCAAGGCGATGCAAATTTGCATAACCAGTAAGAGCTTTTTTTCCTGTCCAAGTGGAAAGTTTGTGCAACGAATTGTCTAAAAAAAGATCACTAACAATATTGTATTTAGTGCCAGCATGGGCGATGTAGCTGCGGACATTTCCGGTAGATTCACCGAGCGTCTGCGCAATTTCATGTGCGGTTTTATCTGGATCTTGATCCGTACTAAGTCGGGTGCCATCTTCCCAGAAGTACCGACAAATCTCCGGCAATCGTTCGTATTGGAAATAATCGCGTGGGTTTTTTCCAGCGAGAGTAAATAACTCATCTACTAATTTCGGTAAGGTAAATAAGGAAGGGCCGGCATCGAAACGATAACCATCCAATGTGATTTCGGCTAATTTTCCGCCTGGATAGGCATTTGCCTCAAACACATGAACTTGTTGGCCCAAGCATGCCATCCGAATCGCAAAAGCGATACCTCCAATTCCTGATCCTACGATTCCGATTTGTGCCACTAGATTATTTTTGAAGCCCTAAATTAACTAAATAAGAATAAACGGGTAAATGTTTTACACTCCATTTCATTTTCTGTAATTTTGCACGAATTTTTAAATTAAACTATGCTACGTACACACACGAACGGCGAATTGCGGATGGACCATGTAGGTCAAACGGTCACTTTATGTGGTTGGATTCAAAAGACGCGCGATAAAGGAGGGATGATTTGGGTTGATTTACGTGACCGTTATGGGATCACGCAATTGATGCTAGAAGAAGGCAAATCGACACCTGAGGCCTTGCAAATTGCACGTGGTTTAGGACGCGAATTCGTGGTAGAGGCTAAGGGCGTTGTCGTGGAGCGTTTGGCAAAGAATGATAAGTTGCCAACGGGTGATATTGAAATAAAAGTGACTGAAATTCGGGTGTTAAATCCCGCGAAATTACCTCCATTTTTGATTGAAGATGAGACAGATGGCGGGGATGATATTCGAATGAAATATCGTTATTTGGATTTACGTCGTAACCCGATTCGCGAGAGTTTACGCTTGCGCCATCAAGTGGGTCGTGAAGTACGTAATTACTTAGATAAGCAAGATTTTATTGAGGTAGAAACGCCTGTGTTGATTAAGTCAACTCCGGAAGGAGCGCGTGATTTTGTGGTGCCTTCTCGTATGAATCCAGGTGAATTTTATGCTTTGCCACAATCTCCGCAAACATTTAAGCAGTTATTGATGGTTTCCGGTTTTGATCGCTACTATCAAATTGTGAAGTGTTTCCGGGATGAGGATTTACGTGCGGATCGTCAGCCGGAGTTTACACAGATTGACTGTGAAATGTCATTTGTGGAGCAGGAGGATATTTTGAATATGTTTGAAGGTTTGATCCGTCATTTGTTTTCGACAGTGAAGGGTTTAGATATTGGTGAGGTGCCACGCATGACATATGCGGATGCGATGAAATATTATGGTTCAGATAAGCCAGATATTCGTTTTGATATGAAGTTTGTCGAGTTGAAAGGTGAGGGCATAGATTTAACTTCAGGAAAAGATTTTCAGGTTTTTGATGCGGCGAATACGGTTGTGGGAATATGTGTCAAAGGTGCTGCGGAGTACACTCGTAAGCAATTAGATGAATTAACTGATTTTGTTCGTCGGCCACAGATCGGAGCGAAAGGCTTAATTTATGCACGCGTTCAGCCGGATGGGATCGTGAAATCATCTGTAGATAAATTTTATTCAGAAGCTGATTTGGCGACTTGGGCTAGTGCATTTGATGCAGCGCCGGGGGATTTAATCTTGATTTTATCGGGAGATGGAGATAAGGTACGTAAGCAGTTAAACGAATTGCGTTTGGAGATGGGTAATCGCATGGGATTGCGTGATCCGAATAATTATAAAGTGCATTGGGTGGTTGATTTCCCATTGTTAGAATATGGCGAAGAAGAGGATCGTTGGTTCGCGATGCACCATCCATTCACCAGTCCAAAGCCTGAGGATATCGCATTCATGGAAGCTGGGGAATTGGGTAAAGTTCGTGCGAACGCTTATGACTTAGTTGTGAATGGTGTGGAAGTGGGTGGAGGTTCTATCCGAATCTTCCAGAAAGATTTGCAGTCGAAGATGTTTAAGGTATTAGGTTTCACGGCGGAAGAGGCGCAGGCGCAATTCGGATTCTTATTAGATGCTTTTGAATATGGCGCTCCTCCACATGGTGGACTGGCATTTGGTTTCGATCGTTTGTGCTCGTTATTTGGTGGAACGGAATCGATTCGTGATTACATCGCTTTCCCTAAAAACAATGCGGGTCGAGATGTCATGATTGATTCACCTTCGCCGTTAGCGCAAGCACAATTGGATGAGTTGAAAATTAAAACGACGGTATAGTTTGTCGTAGATATAATCAAAAAGGGGGCCGCGCATGGCCCCCTTTTTTTGTTAAAAATCGTAATGGAAAACGGGGCTCGTCCATTCGCCTGCGTTTATATTAATGATTTCTTTGATTTTCCCATGGTGAATATCAAAAACCCAACCGTGCAAATGTGGAAATTGCCTTTTTTCCCAAGCTTTTTGAACAATAGTTGTTTTGGCCAAATTCTGAATCTGCTCCTCCACATTTAGCTCTACAAGCCGGTTAAATCGCGCAGTCTCATCAGAGATTTCATGCAAATCAATGTAGTGTTTCTCGTACACTTCCTTGATGTTGCGTAGCCATTTATTTATTAGGCCAAAATCGTGGTTAGTCATCGCCGCCTTAACCCCTCCACAATTGTAGTGGCCACAAACGATAATGTGCTTCACTTCTAATACTTCTACCGCATATTGTAACACAGATAAAAGATTGATGTCTGTATGCACCACCATATTGGCCACATTTCGGTGAACGAAAATGTCACCTGGATCTGCATGCGTGATTTCCTCAGCTGGGACTCGGCTATCCGCGCAGCCTATCCACAGAAAAAGTGGATTTTGATCCTTTGACAAATTGTCAAAATAGGTGGGATCTAACTCGAGACGCTCACTAGCCCAAGCTTTATTACTTAATAGTAATTTTTTATATTCTTTCATTTTTATTTCTTTTTAAGGTCGACTTCAATGCCGCGTTCCTTTGCTGTACTTATAAATTCCTGAATTAATAAGTGAATATCGTGATCCATAAAATGCACTTTGGTTGTATCAATAAACACTTCTGATCCTGCTGGTATTTTTCTTAGGTTCTCTTTCAAGGACATTTTGTGCAGGAATGTTACGTCTTTTTGAAATTTTATTAATATTTCATTGCCATTAATGAACACAGTGTAGACCGAGGAATAATTCGTGATAATCACAAAAATCAAACCTACTAATGTCCCGATGAAAATTCCCCAGAGTAAATCAACTCCTACGACCACGGCAACTGTTACCAAAAAGGGGACCCATTGTTTCCAGCCTTCAGCGATGACTTTTTTGAATTCCTTCGGGTGGGCCAATTTATATCCTGTGTAAAGCAAAATGCTAGCTAAGCAGGCAAGAGGTATTTTATTCAAGTAAATGGGTAAGGCAAGTACGGCAACTAATAGTAATATGCCATGAAAGAATCCCGACATTCGCGTTTTTCCACCCGCATAAATGTTGGTTGAAGATCTAACAATCACTGAAGTGATTGGAATTCCACCAAGCAAACCGCTGCTTACATTCCCTATTCCTTGCGCCAATAACTCTCTATCTGGCGATGCAATTCGCTTTAATGGGTCCAAAGATTCGGTTGCCTCTAACGAAAGCAAAGATTCTAAGGAAGCGACAATAGCCAAGGTTACCGCAATGGAGTATATTTTAGGATTCGAGATAAAACTCCAATCTGGGGAAACTAATCCATGCCAAATGTCGCTACTTGACGCAAATATGGGCAGGTTAACCATGTGGTCTTTCGAATCCCCTAAAAACCACGCAGGAGCATAGAGGCCTAATAACTCATTGATTCCTACACCAGCAATTACCACAAAAAGTGAGGCTGGAAGGGCATTAAGCCAACGGAAAGTATTGCCTAAAGCAGTCCATGAAAAAAGAATGATTAGTCCGAAAATTGAAATGATTACAGCACCTAGTTTGATCGTTGAGAAAGAAGCAAGGATTTCAGAGAAGGTATTTTGACCATCTTTTTGGTCAAATTCAAATTCCCCAATAAAGTCTAAATCATCGCCAATGGCATGAGGGATTTGTTTTAAAATAATAACAATTCCAATGGCAACTAACATGCCACGAATGACCGAAGAAGGGAAGAATCCACCTATTTTGCCCAGTTTCAATAAACCGAGGGCGATTTGGATAATTCCAGCAATGATGACTGCAACTAAGAATCCTGGGAAAGATCCCAAATCAGTAATGGCCGTTGCCACGATTATAGTTAATCCAGCAGCCGGGCCACTCACCGATAATTCAGATCCTGAAAGTAGTGACACGATTGTTCCTCCAATGATTCCAGCAACTAAACCGGCTAACAGTGGGGCTCCTGAGGCGAGCGCAATTCCTAAACATAGAGGTAAAGCGACTAAAAAGACGGCTATACCCGATTTCCAATCCCCTTTGACAAAGGAATTTATATATTGATTCATGTGCTTGTGTTGATTTAATTAATGAAAAATTAATCGGTTTAACACAAGCTGTCTGGAGGAGTTGAAATTGGATTAACGTGAGCGTTTGATTTGCCCACCAGGTAAAAATTTGCAATCGTATTTAATTCTAAATTAAAAGGGATAAGATTGTAGTCCCAAGATACATATGACTCATCTGAAAAATCTTCATCCTCGTCGGCCAAGTCATCTTCTTCCTGATTCTCTTGTTTTGGATTTACTGGTTTAGAATGATGCTCCGTTTGCGTAGAAATATGAAATGTATGGATGATGCTAGGACATGAAGAAGCCTGTGCTTGCCAGAAGCTCACAATTGAAATCAATAAAATGATTACTAGACGCATCAGTCGAATTTAATTTTTGTTTGATTCGTTATTTTCCCTTTTTCGTCGCGTTCCTGTACCAGGATAGGTTCTATATTTTCAAACTTATCTTTACCATATCGCAACTCCTTTTTCAGTCGTCCCCCCGTACCAAATTCGTAAAATTCACGCCATCTGCCCACTCGGACACCATCATCTAATTTGCCTTCTAATGCCACATTTCCAGATGGGTAAAACAATAAATATTGTCCTGTCGACTTACCATACACAAAAGGAACTACCTCTTTAATTTTTTGTTTTGCCGCGTCAAAATAAATAATTTCAGAACCAGCTGGAAATCCTCGTTCAAAATAATTTTTTGTCAACAATAAGCCTTCTGCATCATAGGTTTCCCAGCGCCCATCTTTGGCACCCATGTAAAAATAGCCTTCCTCTACAATTACTTGATTCACAATTTTCTTGTAAGGTCCGTGGCAAATTTGAGCCCGTTGGTTTTCTTTCAACGGCGTATTCACGATGCGCGATTGCCCCGGATCATACCACCAAATTTCTTGTACATACCGGCTAACCGCTTCATCTTCCACGTATTTGACTACATTGAATTCCTCCTGCGTTGCCCGCCCGCCATTTCCATACATGCCTACGCGCCGCTCCGTTTTTGTCCCTTCATATTCATCCTTAGGAATTACTTTCTTTTTCAAACGGCGTGCCGTCATACTCGCTTTTAAGCTTACATCTTCCCAAATAGCCTGACTCTCATTTTTGATTTTTTTGGCTGATTCTAGCCCATCTTCTAGACCGGTGCTAAGCCGACCACCAAAGAATCCACTTGATTTTTTCGACGTGTCCGTTAACGGTTTGTTGTTTGAAAATATGGATTTGTCTTGTGCCTCACTCAGGAAGCAAATGCACGATAATAGACAGAAAAGCAATCCGTTAAACTTCATAGGTATTGAACGTAGAACGTTCAAAAAAATTTCCCAAAAATAGGAATTTAAATGTTTCACTCGGGTAGTTTGTGTATTTTTGTAACGTTTTTTATTACGAGAAGCCAAATAATCAAATTACGCATTGGAAAAGCAAGCTAAAATTTATGTCGCAGGTCACCGGGGTATGGTCGGTTCCGCAATCGTTCGTGCCCTGCAAAAAAACGGATATACCAACCTGGTTTTAAAGACCTCGAAGGAGTTAGATTTGCGAAGCCAACAAGCGGTATCGGATTTTTTCGCAACTGAAAGACCAGCTTACGTCTTTTTAGCTGCCGCCAAAGTAGGGGGAATTGTAGCGAATAATACGTATCGCGCCGACTTCCTTTATGAAAATTTGGCGATTCAAAATAACGTCATTCATGCCGCTTATGTGAATCAAGTAACCAAATTGATGTTTCTTGGCTCTTCATGTATTTATCCAAAATTAGCACCTCAACCACTCAAAGAATCATATTTGTTAACCGGGTTGTTAGAACCCACCAACGAGCCTTATGCGATTGCTAAAATTGCTGGAATCAAAATGTGCGAGGCTTATCGGGCGCAATATGGATGTAATTTCATTTCAGTGATGCCGACGAATTTATATGGCCCGAATGACAATTACGATTTACAAAATTCACATGTTTTGCCGGCAATGATTCGTAAGTTTCATGAAGCCAAAGAACGCGGTGATCAATCGATGGAATTATGGGGTACAGGCTCTCCGATGCGAGAATTTTTATACGCGGACGATTTAGCGGAGGCATGTTTATTCCTGATGGAAACCTATAACGAATCTGAACTTGTAAATATCGGTACCGGTGTTGATGTAACTATTAAAGAATTAGCAGAAACAGTTCAAGAGATCGTTGGCTTTACAGGCGAGATCAAATGGGATACCAATCGTCCAGATGGCACCCCACGAAAATTAATGGATGTGAGTAAATTGCACGGCCTTGGCTGGAAGCATCACATTGAATTATCTCAAGGAATTCAATTAGCCTATCAAGATTTTTTGGCTAACGTTACGATTCGTAAATAATGGAAAAAGAACAGGATTGGTTTAGCGCCTGGTTTGATTCCCCCTATTACCATATTTTATATTCAGAGCGCGATGACGCGGAGGCAGCTTCGTTTATTCAAGCTTTGCAACAGCGATTACAAATAAATCCTGGAGCACTTGTGCTCGACGCGGCCTGTGGGAAAGGACGGCATGCCAAAACGCTTGAACAAATGGGGCTACAAGTAGACGCCTTCGATTTGTCCCCTCAAAATATTCAAGAGGCGAATACCTTAGCATCCGGCAATCTGAGCTTTTTTGTGCACGATATTCGCGTGCCAGTACCTAAGCAGGGAGCTTATGATGTTGTATTTAATTTCTTTACAAGCTTTGGTTATTTTGATGAGGCCGCTGATAATTTATCCGCCTTTCTAACTTTTTCGGGTGCGCTAAAGTCTGGCGGAATTTTAGTGATGGACTTTTTTAATCCAACCTATGTTTTAGCAAATCTGGTACGTGAGGAAGAGGTGTTGCGAGGCGGGATCAAATTCTCGATTAAGCGCTGGGAGTCGAATGGCTTTTTACATAAATCGATTGAATTTTCAGATTTAGGAAGGCATTTTCATTTTGAGGAAAAGGTCGAATTGATTGCTAAACAGGACTTTATAGCCTATGCGGCTCAGTCTGGTTTAAGTTTAGTAGATTTGATGGGGGATTATTCCCTGGCACAATTCGACGAAAAAACGTCGCCGCGAATGGTTTTCATTTGGGCGAAAAAATAAGGAGCATGGATCATTTTCAAGCACTTTGGACGGCAGAAACGTCCGATGGGGAAGTTAAAACAACCCTACAAACGTTGCCTTCAACTACTTTAGGCAACCAAGAAGTACTCATTCGAGTACATTACTCTTCCCTCAATTACAAAGATGCGTTGTCGGCCAGTGGTCATCGTGGAATCACCCGTGACTTTCCGCATATTCCTGGCATTGATGCTGCGGGGATGGTGGTTTCGGACCAACGAGGTATTTTTCAAACGGGGGATGAAGTGTTGGTGACCGGATTTGATCTAGGTATGAATAGCCATGGCGGACTTGCTGAATATATTGCTGTTCCTGGTGATTGGGTAATAGCCATGCCAAAAGGCCTAAATGTGCGTACATCGATGCAATTAGGGACCGCAGGTCTCACTGCAGGTTTAGCCATACACGCATTAATTGCGAACGGTCTTACACCAGATTCCGGAGAAATTATTGTGTCTGGAGCTACTGGCGGCGTTGGAATGATTGCCGTAAAACTTCTCTCGCAACTTAATTTCAATGTGGTTGCCATGTGCGGGAAACCTGAATTGGATGACATATTGATGGGATTAGGGGCGAAGCGAATTATACGCCGACAAGATTTTTTGGCAGAAAAGCCTCGCGCATTATATTCCATGCAATTCGCGGGAGCTATCGATGTGCTGGGTGGTGATGTACTTGTGAAACTGTTAAAAAGTATGCAATTCGACGGTACGGTTGCGGCATGCGGAATGGCTTTGGGCGTTGAGTTACCGTTACAAGTGTACCCGTTTATTCTACGCGGAGCACGATTAATAGGAATCTATTCTGCTGATGCGCCGCTATCGCGCAAGCAGGAAATTTGGAATTTGTTGGCTAATAAATGGTCCATTTCTTTGGATGAGCTAACGACTGAAATTTCGTTATCGGAGGCGCCTAAAATTTTAAATGAGATATTGTCTAGTCGAACATCGGGACGTTATCTAGTTAAAATTTAATGAATTTGATGGGTTTTTGACCCGCCACTCCCTGAAATTGGATGAAGTAAGTTCCTGCTGGAATGTTGCGTAAATCAATTATGTCAGAATTCAGCGGTTTTTCAATCCAGCGTTTCCCAGTTAAATCTATAATTTCGATACTACCGGAAATGGTTTTCCATTTATCTGGAATTCCAAGTTGAATTCCACCCTGCGCCGGATTCGGGAAAGCGGTGATTTGCGTGAATGGATTCTCTAACTCTTGACCAAGTATGCTGACAAAAATCTTATCCGATGTGGCTAAACACCCATTGATATCCACTAATTGTATTTTATAAGCACCGGACTTGGTAGGCATAAATTTCGATTCAGTAGCACCAGCAATTTTGGTTTCATCTAAATACCATTGCATGTTGCCTCCTTCGGTCGAATTTAAATAGCCATCGGTGTAGGAAATTAGTGGGGATAATGGATTAGTAATGTTTAATAAAACCGTGTTTGATAATGTGGGGCAAACGCCTCCATAACTAGCTGATACCTGATAGAAGCCACTTTTTGATGCCGTGATACTGGATCCCGTTTGGCCCGAGGCTGTGCCGTTATATTGCCAAATTAAATCTGCTTTGTCTTTTGTGATGGCATTAATCGCAAGGCTGGCCCCATTACAAATTGTTTTAGTTCCGGTTTGATCCAAGCTAATTACGGGTGATTCTAACGTGCTTAGCGGGACTTTTACTCGTGGACTTGGGCAGCCAAGGGAGCTGAATTTCATGTCATACAAATAGTAATATCCCGTCGTGATTGGAGCTTCATTGAATAAAGCACCCGTCATAGATACGATATACGGAATCGTATATGGGTAACCTAAGTTGGAAGGGGCATTGACTGTATCTGCTAGTGAACGATTACTCCGGAAGATACTGGCACCGTTACTGCAGCTTTGTGTAATTAGGTAATTCCCAGGTTTAGGGAAGGGGAGGTTGAGCTCGATAAGTTGACCTGGATCGTTTTTGTCGTCCGTTAATTGACCGTTTAACCTGCTGAAATTACTTTGGGTGCGGGTGGCAATGAGGTCTTTTGCGACTGAATAAATTAATTCGCCCGTGTCTTTATTTTGAACGGAGAAAGTAATGGTGCCTGATGTGCCCACATACACGCGTGCCGTGGTTAGGACTATGGGTGTTTTTATTTCTATAATTGGTGCAGGGCCGAAATTGTCAAAATAAGTACCTGTGCCGAAAGCTGCTTTTGTTGCTGGTCCAAGTGTGCCTGAAAAATCACCCGAAGACACAAAGTAATCTCGACCTGGAATTGTATTTAATTTTAAACCGATACCTACCAGCGTGTTATTAGCATACCAAAGTGGATTTCCACTAGAAGCACTCAAGGTTACGGATGTTGATCCAAGACAGTTAATACCTGTGGCCGTAGGTGCCTCCGGATTTTCCGTTTTTACTTGAATGGAGATTTCGTTATTGGCGGCAAATTGATCATCGGCCAATTTTGATTGCAAGACGAATTGGTAGTTTTTTCCAGGTAAAAGGGATACGGGCCCACTGACTGAAATGCTGGTTTCTTTCCCGGCAGCAAGGCTGGCAACGGTACCAGTTAGCTGGCCGATCTCAACTTGATTGAGTTGAACGCTGACGCGGATAGGTATTTGGGATTGAGTTTTGCTGCCTACGTTTTTAATTTTCGCTTGCATGGTTGTGCTCGATGTGGTAGCACAATTGTATCCTGTTGAGCTATTGAGTGAGATCGCGGCGATGTCTTTGGAAGCCTGAGTGATTTCGAGTAGGAAGTCATTGGTTTCTCCACTGGTGTAATTGCCGCAGGTACTCGGTCGTCCATTCGTGCTCGAAATGAGTCGCAAACGGTAATAATTGCCGGCGGTAGCTAGCTGGGAGATTGATAAGTTTTCGCGAAACGTGGAATTGGCTTGAAATGACTTAATCGTCTCTTCGGCATCATCGAAATCACCGTCTTGATTCCAGTCTGCTACCAGAATGACGTCTTTTGATTGTGCATTTGAAAAGTCAATTTGACAGTCTAATTGAGAACCTTGTTCGGTCGAAATTCTAGTTTGCGTAAAATCACTTGTGTTTGTTGCGCTAAATTCGACCGATCCGAATTTCGTTTTTGAAATACTATTCAGATTGGTGTTAGGTGCCGAAGCGCAATAGGCAGTTCCTCCGATGCCAGAAATCAATAAGCTAAAATCCTGTTTATCTAACTTTAAGCTTCCTTTGTGTGAAAGTATTAGGTTATAGGTCTCGCCAGGGATTGCGCCGATGACGCGTATTTTTTCAACATTATCTCGGAAATTATTGCCCGTTTTAGCCTGATTTGCGGGGTTTTCAGGGTCGAGTACATAAGGGAGGAAGGTGCCTTGGCTACTTTGTATTTGGATATCCAGGTCGTTGACTAACCTGGGGCTTCTATTATTTAGGTTTTCTGC